>CAIJXO010000001.1 GCA_903824735.1 uncultured bacterium
CAATGCAAAATAGAAAAATAATCTTTACCTTAATACTCGTGGTGGTCGTGATAATCGTTGCGTTTGTTATCACAAATAATAGAAGCACTGCAAATATCCAAGTTGGTATGATCTCTCCACTTTCCGGTACTTTTGCTGTAAATGGTGAGCAAGCACGTAACGCTGCTTTATTGGCAGTCGAACAAATAAATTCAAACGGAGGAATTCTCGGCAAAAAACTTGAGCTCGTAGTTGAGGACGGTAAATGTGATGCCGCGGCTTCGCTCAACTCTTGGAAGAAACTGACAGAAGTTGACCGTGTGAACATTGTTTTAGGTGGTCACTGTAGTACTGAGACGCTGACGGTTGCTCCACTGGCTTCTTCGACCGAGACCTTGCTCTTAGCAAACATTACTTCGGCTACCAAGATAGCAAACGAAGGGAATTGGGTCTTTAGACATTCTCCACCTAGTTCATATATTGGTGTGGAAGCTGGTAAATATACTGTCGCCACGTTGGGTTACAAGAAAATTGGTGTAATTTCTGAGCAAAAAGATTTCCCGGCTACCTATTCACAGTATTTTATCGAATCAGCAAAAAATGCCGGAGCAGTGATTGTCTACAAAGAAGAATTCGCACCCGGTACGACTGATTTCCGTTCGATTCTTACAAGGGTCAAGAACAGCGATGTCGATGTGATTTTAGTCTCTACACAGGGTGGTAGTACCGCCGGTCAGATTGCCCGACAGCTTCATGAGATGGGGATGGAGAAGGAACAGATATATAATGCCGGCTTTGATTTGAAGTCTTTTAAAGATGGTTCAGCTGGTTATACCCCCGCCAAATCTTTTGTCGTGACTGGATATGCTAATCCAGATGATCAAAAAGTAAAAGAATTTGTTTCAGCATATGAAGTAAAGTACAATCAGCCAATTACTTTCAACTTGTACTACATCTCTGCGGTCTACGATATGGTTATGCGCATGAAAGACGCTATGGTGGCTTGTGGTTCAACTGATAATGTCGAGTGTATCCGTGGTCAGTTTAAGACTGCAACTTCATACGAAGGAGTTTCTGGTCACATTCAAGTTGCGTCGACTTATTCTCCGCAGTCTTCAATCATGCCACTTGGTATATTGACGATTGGTAGCGATGGCAAGGCTCTGGTAAAAGCGCTGGAGATTAAATAGAGATTGGCCGGGAATCATTATTGGAGAGTTTGTTTGTAAAAAAGTTTTAAAGGGTTTATTATGTATTCCATATTAACCCTTTTAACTTACTTAAAATATGGACGAAGCAAAAGTAGCGAATTCTAGAAAGTGGTGGGTTATTGCTGTCGTGGCGTTGGTGATTATTATCGGCATCTATTTTGGTTCTAGCAAGACTCCAGCCGGCGGTTACAATATCGGTGCGGTCATTTCTCTAACAGGTAATAACGCCGCTTATGGGCAATCTGCTCAAAGGGGGATGCAGTTAGCTATGGACGAGATCAATAAGGACGGGTCAAAGCTTAATGTTCTATTCGAGGATGATCGTTCAACAAACGATGGTGCTGTCAGTGCATTTCAGAAACTGATCTCAACACAGAGTATTCCAGTTGCCGTTGGTTTCGTGGGTAGTGGTGGTGCTGTATCAGCTTCGGCCGTCGCAGAGGCTAGTAAGGTTGTCGAGATTTCTACTTCAGCCGGTACAGATGAGATGAAAGAGGCTGGGGATTATGTTTTTAGAATTAGAGAAAAATCTTCTACTCACGGACAGGAAATGGCTAGGTATGTTAAAAATAAACTTGGACTAAACAAGGTGGCTTTGTATTACGCCAATGCATCAAATGGAATATCTTACGCCGATGCTTTTAAGGAAGAGTTCGTTAAAATCGGAGGAACCATTGTGGCCGATGAAAAATATGTCGAGAAGAGCAATGATCATCGTTCACAGCTTTCAAAATTGAAACTAGTTGGGCCAGAGGGTGTCTATCTTGCGGGTACTGCGATTGATATGGCACAAATAATGCTACAAGCCGAAAGCGTCGGTTTGAAGACTCGTTGGTTTGTTTCGGCCGGAGCGGAGAATCCTAAGATTATAGAAATTGCTAAAGATAAAGCCGAGGGACTTGTCTACACTACTCCAGCCTTTGATCCGGAAGACAAAAGTGGTTTGGTGGCGAACTTTGTCGAGGCTTATCAGAAAAAGTATGCTGAGTTGCCAAACTTTGCCGCTGCAAATGGATATGATGGAATAGTCTTGGCATATCAAGTTATTAAAAAATATGGTTATGGTGTCGAAGATATCAAGCGAGGTTTGTACTTAACACAAAATTTCCCTGGTGTTGGAGGCCAGTTCTCTTTTGATAAATTTGGGGAAGTAGAAAAACAGATTATGTTTAAGACCGTTAAGGGCGGAAAGTTTGTGCGGGTAGGGGAACAACATTTATATTGACAGGCGAATCTTAGGGGTATATAATAAACGCTATCGTAATCGCATTTGTTATAAATCACTAAGATATGCTTATATTTCAACGCGAAAACTATATACCGATATTGGATAAATTGTTCAAAGGCAAGATTATTATCATTTACGGCCCAAGGCAAGCGGGGAAGACTACTCTGTGTAAAGAGATCCAAAAGAAGTATCCTAATAGTCGGATTTTGACCTGTGATGATCCAAATATTGCAAATAGTTTGGAACCAAAATCGGTGAGCGAATTGCAAAAAATTCTGGGCGACAACAGATTAATAATAATCGATGAGGCGCAGAGGGTCGAGAATATTGGTGTCACCTTGAAAATAATTGCCGACAGTCAAAGTGATACCCAGATCATCGCCACTGGCTCGTCCTCTTTCGATTTGGCAAATAAAATAAACGAGCCTCTAACGGGTAGAAACTGGAAATTTTACTTGTTTCCTCTATCCCTTAAAGAGTTGTCACTTACTTATGGCCCAGAGTTACGAAGTAAAATAGTAGAACTTCTGGTCTTCGGCTCCTACCCGGAGGTAGTAGCGACAGCGGTTGGTAAAAAAGAGATTTTAAAAAACTTAGCAAGTGATTATCTGTATAAAGATTTACTTTCTTACGAAGGCATAAGGAAACCAAAAGTCCTTTTCGATTTACTTAGACTTCTGGCTTTAAATGTCGGAAATGAAGTATCTTATAGCAAGCTAGCTAGCGATCTTTCAATCAATAGGGAAACCGTTCGGTCGTATATTGGAATATTAGAACAGGCCTTCATTGTCTTTACACTTTCGCCACTCCATAAGCATAAGAGTAAAGAAATAAGCCGATTAAATAAGGTATATTTTTACGATAATGGTATCCGTAATGCCTTATTGGATAATTTTGAACCGTTAGACAAGAGGAACGACATTGGGCAATTGTTCGAGAACTTTTTCATCGCCGAAAAAGTGAAACAATTTTATTATAAACATCCTGAAAATAAAATATATTTTTGGCGGACCAAGCAGGGTCAAGAGATAGATTTAGTGGAAGAATATCGTGGGGGCGAGGAGTATAAAATTTTCGAGTGTAAATGGCAAGATCGAACTCAAAAAATACCGCCAATGTGGCAGAAGGAGTACAATAACTTTGAAGCTAAATTGATTCATCAGGGCAACATCCTAGATTACTTTCTTAATTTAGATTAATATATAGCATATGGAATACCTCATACACCTCGCCATACTTTTCGCCATCTATGTGCCACTAGCCGTGTCACTGAACTTGGTCGTTGGTTATACCGGTCTGCTTTCCGTTACTCACGCGGCGTTCTATGGAGTCGGAGCTTATGCCACGACGTTATTCATGGTGAATCTCGGCTGGAGCTTTATACCCTCTTTGATTGTTGCCATGATTATCTCCGGCCTGCTAGCTACTGTCTTTGGTCTGATCCTCAGCCGTTTCCGTGACGACTACTACGCTCTGGTTTCCTTCGGTTTCAACATTATCGTCTACAGCATACTCTTAAACTGGGAGGATCTGACTCGCGGACCGCTCGGTATCCCTGGTATCCCTCGGCCGGAGATATTTGGTTTTACTTTTAGCTCGAATCTTTCATTCTTGATTTTAAGCTTGGCGCTAGCCTTTGGTATCTATCTCGTCTCGGCCGGGATTGTAAAATCTTCCTTCGGTCGCGTTCTCAAAGGTATTCGTGAAGACGAGAAAGTCCTCGCTGTCTTTGGCTACAATACCAAGATTTTCAAACTAGTAATCTTCAGCGTCACCGCTATGATGGCTGGTCTCGCTGGTGGTCTGTTTGCTACTTACATTACTTTCATCGATCCTTCGACCTTCAGCTTAAACGAATCCATTTTCATTCTCGCAATTATTATCCTTGGCGGTATGGCGAATCTCCGTGGCTCCGTTGTGGGCGCACTTTTCCTTATCCTTCTACCAGAAATTCTCCGCTTCGTTGGTTTTCCTACCGACATCGCCGCGCAAATGCGCCAGGTCGTCTACGGTGCCTTACTTGTTATCTTGATGCTCTATCGTCCACAAGGTTTGATGGGGGAGTATAAGTTGTAAACTTGACTTTACTACTCGTTTTGCAATAATAGTAATGTATTACGACGAAAAGGGATCCGAAAGGTGCAAGTGCCTTAGGAGCCCTTTTCATTTGTCCATTTCTTATACTCGATGTAGGTTTTGATATTCGCAAGATAGTCAAAGTATTCAGAACCAAGTGTCTTGTATAGAGAAGAAGCTTTCTTGTTTGGAAACAATATTTTTTTGAATTTTCTCTTCTTAATCAAATAATCAACCAGTTTTTTGTAGTCTCCATCTCCAGAAATTAAGATAATACTGCTTAGATTTCTCTCCTCAATTAGACCTTTCATCGTCTCAAAGACCATGTCGGTGTCGACATTACCTTTTTTCTTCGCCAGCAGGTTTTCGTCGTGTTCCTTGAAGACCACAATATAACCGGCGTTTCTTAGATTTCTATATAAATCATCCTCATCTTTGCAGAAATAGCCTATAAAATAGTAAGCTTCAGTAGTACCGTAATTTTCCTCAAGATAAATTTTTAATTTTCTAAAATTTACTCTCCAACCATTTTCACTTGTTCCTAAGTGTAAATTTTGCCCGTCAATAAAGGCGAGGTTTTTCATGGCGCGAGTATCCTATACCCGATTAGTTACAACGTCAACCTTTAAGACTGTGCATAAGTTGTAGGCTTGCTTTTTGCCCAGCATCTGTGTTAGTATAGTATATACATATATGTATAGAAAAAATGAACACAGACGCTCGGATGGGGAGAGATTTGCTAAATTAGCGGAGCTCGATGAGGGCATCTTTCACACTACAGATTTAGCCAATCTTTGGTCAATTCAAAAAAAGACCACTCTTTATCAAACTCTTTCTCGATATCTAAAGAGAGGCTTGTTATTTCGTGTCTACAACGGCCTATATTCAATCAAAAAGGTTAGTGAGATAGACCGGTATCTTCTTGGCGTCAAAGCGTTGCATAGGCCCGCTTACGTTTCCTGCGAGTCAATCTTGTATAAGTATGGCGCGGTCAATCAGTCGCCCCAGTCAATTACTCTTGTCAGCGCCGTTTCTAAGGTCTTTATTGTCTTAGGGCAAAAGTATAAGAGTCGACAAATGCGGGACGAGTGTTTGTTTAATGATCTTGGCATTGAGATTGCAGACGGCGTTCGTCAAGCTACGCTCTCTCGAGCGGTTGCCGATATGTTCTACTTTAATCCGCAAAAATATTTCGACGTGGAGAATTCGAAAATTATCAATTGGCCGGAGGTAAAAAGAATACAAAAACAAGTTTATGATGATATTGCCTAATAAAAAAGACGCGGTTCATAAGGCTTGGTTGTATCGTGTACTCGAGGCTATTGCCGATGATCCATATTTAGCAAAGGTCTTGTATTTTAAAGGCGGAACTTGTGCTTCGATGCTCGGCTGGCTCGATCGTTTTTCCGTAGATTTGGACTTTGATTTTGATGGTAAAGCAGCTGAAATCGCACTTACTAGGCAGACTCTGGAAAAAGTATTTGTCGAGCTCGGCCTTGAGATAAAAGATAAAAGTAAGGTCGGAATTCAGTACTTTCTGAAGTATAAGACGACGGATGCCGAGCAAAATATTCTGAAAGTCGATGTCGCTTTCCCTCTGGTCAAATCAAGTGTCTATGAACCACAGAGATTTTTGGAAATAGACCGTATTTTAAATTGTCAGACTAAGGAAACGATGTTTGCTCATAAAATGGTTGCTGTCCTTGATCGATTCGAGAAAACTCGCGCTATCGCCGGCCGAGATATTTATGATATCCATTATTTCTTTCTAGAAGGCTTTGATTATAGTGCAAAGGTTATCAAAGAACGAACGGGAATGAAGGCCAAAGATTTTCTAACTAAACTCATCGACTTCATTGACCAAAAAGTGACGGACAAGATTTTATCTGAGGATTTAAACACCCTTTTGCCATATGAGCAATTTACCAAAATCAAAAAAATCCTAAAACGCGAGGTTTTGACTTTACTACGAGACGAAATTGCGAGGCTCTAATTCTCCTTTATCGAATCCCAAATAATATTAAATTGCTGTCGTTGCATTTCGACGATACTTTTGTTTTCAATCTTAACACACACAATCGGGTCGACAATTTGAGTGATGATTACTTTATCTGGCAATACCAGCACATTTGCTTTCAAGTCCACATCTTTCGGTAGAACTCTGACTTCTTGTAGATTTCTTTCGCGATTTATTTTTTTGTATTTTACTCCAGCTTCGTTATTTTGGAGTACCATCCTCGTCTTTAGGCTCTTTTTTTCTCTTCTTTCGACGAAAGACATGAAAAAATCCTTGTCCATTTCGATTA
>CAIJXO010000002.1 GCA_903824735.1 uncultured bacterium
ATCAACAATTGAAGAGTTTGTAATTGAGCTTTTGGAAAATCAGGGTTGGCAATATCTGTCGCCGGAAGATCAGGAAGTAGAGAGACTAGATTTAGGACAAGTAGTTTTAAAAAATCATCTGAAGAAAGCGATTGACACACTTAATCCTACAATTGCCGAAGAGGCTAAAGAGCAGGCTTTTCGACAGGTGCTCAACTTACCAAGCCAAAATCTGATGGACAATAACGAGGCTTTTCATCGACTACTCACGGAAGGTATAGAGATAGAAGTGATGGGAGCTGATGGTATAAAGGGTGACAAGGTGCGACTGCTAGATTTTGACAGTGTTGAAAATAATGAATTTATAGTCTGCAACCAATTCACCGTCACGGAGAATAACATCACCAAAAGGCCAGATGTGGTTTTGTTTGTAAATGGCTTACCGCTGGTAGTTATTGAACTCAAAAACCCCGTGGATGAAAATGCTACTGTCGCCAAGGCCTTTACTCAGCTACAGAATTATAAAAATGCTGTTCCTTCTCTTTTCTATTATAACGCCATATTGATAGCGTCTGACGGGTTAGATGCCAAGATGGGAACCATTTCGTCAGATATTTCCCGTTTTCTTGCATGGAAATCAAGAGACGGCTTCAAAGAGGATAAGGCAACTGTTCCACAGATTGAGACTTTAACAAAAGGAATGTTAAGTAAGCAAGTGCTTTTGGATCTTATCGGACACTTTGTGGTATTTGAAAAGACAAAAAAGGAAGACATAAAAACTGGTTTAACGTCTGTGGTTACTATTAAAAAAATCGCAGCGTATCACCAGTATTTTGCGGTTAATAAAGCTATTGAAAAAACGCTTTTGGCTTCGAGCGAAAATGGTGATAGAAAGGCTGGCGTGGTATGGCATACTCAGGGAAGCGGAAAGTCTCTTTCGATGGTTTTTTATACAGGTAAAACTGTTTTAAGATTAAATAACCCAACAATTGTTGTCATTACTGATAGAAATGATTTAGATGAACAGCTCTTTGATACATTTGCCGGTTGTAAACAATTACTTAGGCAAGACCCAGTAAAAGCAGAAAATCGGGGACATCTGAAGGAACTCTTGAAAGTGGCTGGTGGTGGAATTATCTTTTCAACTATTCAAAAATTCTTCCCTGAAGATGGCGCAACTAATTTTGACCTACTATCTGATAGAAAAAATATAATTGTCATTGCTGACGAAGCTCATCGTAGTCAATATGGATTTGGTGCTAAAACTACTGAAAAAGACGGTGAAGTTTTTACAAAATATGGTTTTGCTAAATATTTGCGAGATGCTCTACCGTCTGCATCATTTATTGGATTTACCGGGACACCGATAGAAAAAGAGGATGTTAATACTAAAGCGGTGTTTGGCGAATACGTCGATGTCTATGACATTGCTCAGGCGGTTGAAGATGGTGCCACTGTGCGTATTTACTACGAATCACGACTAGCAAAGGTGCATCTGAAACCAGAAGAGGCGGCCAAATTAGACGAAGAAGTGGAATCAGTTACCGAAGGAGAAGAAAGTAGTGCTAAAGACCAAGCAAAGGCAAAATGGGCTCAATTAGAGGCAATTGTGGGTCATAGAGACCGATTGGCGGCGGTAGCAGCCGATGTGGTGGATCATTTTGAAAAAAGACGAGAGGCATTTGAAGGTAAGGGTATGATTGTTTGTATGAGTCGTAGAATCGCTTCCGAACTTTACGAGGAGATAATTAAAATCCGTCCAGATTGGCATGATGCAGATGCCCAAAAAGGTGCCATTAAGGTTGTGATGACTTCATCATCTTCTGATCCAGAAAACTGGCAGATGCATAAAACAACAAAGGAAGGCCGAAAAGCTATCGGTGAGCGATTCAAGGATGAGAAAGACCCTCTTCGTCTGGTTATTGTGCGTGATATGTGGCTCACTGGTTTTGACGTGCCATGTTTGCATACAATGTATGTGGACAAACCGATGCGTGGACATAACCTTATGCAGGCGATTGCGCGCGTAAATAGGGTGTTTAAGGATAAACCCGGTGGTTTGATCGTTGACTATATTGGTATTGCCTCTGATTTGAAAAATGCTCTTGCCACCTATACAGCTAGCGGTGGACAAGGCACACCAACCCTTGACCAAAATGAAGTGGTGACAACATTGTTGGAGAAATTTGAAATTGTTGAGCAAATGTTTACCGGATTTGATTATAAGAAATACTTTTCAAGTGATACGCGAGAGAAGCTGACTATTATTCTTGAAGCTCAGGAACATATTTTGGGTCTTGAAGATGGAAAAAATAGATACACAAAACAAGTTGGACTACTTTCACAAGCATTTGCATTGTCTGTTCCAAATCTAAAAGCGATGGAGCTCAAAGATGAAGTCGGTTTTTTTCAGGCAATCAAAGCACGCCTTACAAAATTTGAGCCAGCGGGTGGAGGTAAATCAGATACAGAAATTGAGACAGCTATTCGGCAGATTGTAGATAAAGCTGTGGTCTCTGAAGGAATTGTAGATGTGTTTGATGCGGCTGGAATTAAAAAGCCGGATATATCCATTCTTTCTGACGAGTTTTTGGAAGAGGTGCGACACATGGACAGGAAAAATCTCGCTCTAGAGCTTCTAAAGAAACTCTTGAATGACGAAATAAGGACGCGCACCAGAAAGAATTTTATTCAAAGCAAAAAGTTATCTGAAATGCTTGAAAATACTATTCGTAAATATCAAAATAATCTCCTGACTTCTGCACAAGTTATCGAAGAATTGATTAAGATTGCAAAAGATATTAAGCAGTCAGATAATAGAGGGGAGGGTTTGGACTTGAATCAGGACGAGCTAGCTTTTTATGATGCTTTGGCCAATAGCGAGAGTGCTAAAGAGGTGCTCGGAGATAAACAATTAGCAGTGATTGCAACGGAAGTATTAAAAAGTGTTAAAGGTAACGCAACGATTGATTGGACGCTAAAAGAAAATGTTCGTGCAAAATTACGACGCGATGTAAAGAGAATCTTGAATAAATATGGCTATCCGCCAGATGAGCAACTAATTGCGACAGAAAATGTTTTGAAACAAGCAGAATTGATGGCAGATGAATTAAATTAATTTTATGGACGACGAAGTATTCGAAAAAGCAAAAGATGAAGACCTCGATAGGGATCAAGCCGAAAAACTTCAGGAAATTGTTGAGGAAACTGGTCTGGATGCCGACGACGCCTTTGAGCTATTTGAAGAAGAACTATGAAAATAAAAGAAAAAGAAGATGATAGTTCTATATCGGTAAGTAAGTATCTTGATAATGTTAATCAAGGGTTAGAGAATTTTCCTGGGCGGATTTTGGGTGAAATTACTGAGGTTCAGTTGTATCCGGGAAGAAGTTATTTATTTTTTAAGATTAAAGATAAAGATGAAAATGATCCAGCGGTTCTTACCTGTATTATGTGGAAAACGGCTTATGCTATAAGTGGTGTTGAAATTACCCCCGGTCTTGAAGTGATTATTTCCGGTGTTCCGAGTATATATAAACCGTTAGGTAGATTTTCTTTCAATGCAAAAGCTATTGAACTAGTCGGTGAGGGGGCTTTGAGAAAACAATACGAGAAATTAAAGGCTCAACTGCAAAAAGAGGGATTATTTGATGAATCAAAAAAGCGACCGCTACCGGTACTGCCACAGAAAATTGGTTTGATTACTTCCAAGGAAGGTGCGGCAATAGGAGATTTTCAAGTCAATTTGGGAAAGTTTGGTTTTAAGATCTTGTTTATAGATTCTCGTGTGGAGGGTCAACTAGCGACAGAGGAATTATTAAATTCAGTCAGGAGTTTTAGAAAAAAAGACATTGAGACCTTGGTTTTGATCCGCGGCGGTGGTTCTCTCGAATCTCTTCAGCCGTTTAACAATGAAGCATTAGTTAGAGAGGTCGCAAGTTTTCCCGTTCCTGTTCTGGTTGGTGTTGGACACGAAAAAGATATATCTTTGGTGGCACTTGTGTCTGATAAAATGGTGTCGACTCCGACAGCAACAGCTAACCTTTTAAATGAAACATGGGAGAAGGTTGGAGCTAAATTAGATTTGTCAGAGCAGAAGATCTTTAGAAGATATCAGGAGACAATACAAAATAATAAAGATAGCGTACAAAGAAGTCTTGATATTATGAAATCCGCTTTCCAATCTATCTTTTCCGACTTTTCTAAGGCGGAGGATTCTCTGAAAGTTGGTTTGAAATCAATAAAAGATCAAATTATTGATAATAAAAATAGGATTGACGGGATATTTATTCCGGTGTTTAGAAAAATAAATTTTTCAATTC
>CAIJXO010000003.1 GCA_903824735.1 uncultured bacterium
ATGCAGAAATCTGAAAAAATAGGAGATGCCAAAATGGCAACTAAAAATCAGATTCCTAAGCTCGCGGGAACGCTTGTCGAGCACCAAGAACATTTCGACGGTCTTACGACAGAGGAGGCCCAGTGGGTCATCTTCAACCCGAAGGAGGCCATCGGAATTTTCAAGGCCGGCGTGCGGGCTCGAGTCACGGCGGTAACGAAGAAGGTGGTCGCGGTTGCGAATACCTTCCTCAATCGCCTCGGTCTGACCGGCGAAATTCCGCCGACGGACGGCAAGCAGACGATATTCCGCGCCAAGAAGACATTCACGGCCTACATCGACCCGGACTTCAAAGGCTACGGCCTCGACGTTCGGAGCGAAGGGAAGCCGATGCTTCAGGTGGAGTCGCTTGAGCTCGTCAAAGATGGTACCCTCCAGGACATCTTCGGCAGCTTCGGGGTTGACCTCGACCGGCTCGTGCTGACGCAGGATCAAATCATCTGGGTGGTGGAGAACCGCCCCGAGATGCTTCTGCAGAACGGCTACGCCAACCTCTTCCTCATGAAGCAGGGCGACGAGTACTTCGTCGCGGACGCGCACCGGGACTCTGATGGCCTCAGCGTGAACGCGCGCCGCCTCTCGGACGACGACGTCTGGCGCGCCGGGTATCGGCGTCGGGTCGTGGTTCCGCAACTGTAGACCTCAATCACTTAGACCTCGGGCTCTGTCCCTTTGTCTCTGTGACACTTTGGCCCCTGACATCTTGCTCTGCAAGCTCTGTCGGGGGTCATTTTTGTTGGGGATTTTTTATTTTTTATGCTATATTTGTGAAATGAAAATTCTTGCTGTAATTAATTTTGAAAATACTCCGGACGACAAATCGAATGGTTTTGATGTGAGAAATGCAGCTCGGGCAGTTATTCTTGATAAAGATGAACGCATAGCCTTGATGTACTCGGAAAAAGGTGATTTTTACAAACTACCAGGTGGGGGAATTGAAGAAGGAGAAGACGTCGTCGGCGCTTTGCGAAGGGAGTGCTTAGAAGAGACTGGAGTAGAAATCGAGGACTTAACAGAATTGGGTATGACCAAGGAAATCAGGGGATTATTTAAAACAGTACAAAACTCTTATTACTATAGTGCTAAGGCGACTGATAATAAGAGAGCACCAAGCCTGACCAAAGAAGAAATCGAGGCTGGTTTTAAATTGTTGTGGGTGACAGTTGAAGATGCTATAAAACTAATTAGAAAAAAAGAAGATAGCTGTAACGAGCTAGGCAGATATGTTATAGAGAGAGAAACTATTGTACTAGAAAGTTTTAAAAGTAATAAAAACTAAAATGTCTGAGAAATTTCATGTTCCAATTATAAAACACCTGGCTGACCAAGATGATCTTCTTCAAAACCGAGACGCTGGATTGGTTCCCGAGCAAGAACATTTAGCTGATCAATTAGCTAATGAAATATATGAGCACGCTATTTCCAATAATTTCAAGGTGCTAGTGTTTTGTGTTTCCTCCAAAAGAAGAGCTATGGAAACCGCAGAGCTTGTCGAAAAAAGTCTTGAGCGTAAGTCGGTAAAACTGCGAATCGTCGTCGATATCGACACGAATCTTCGTGAGATTGATCAAGGTAAGTTTATTTTACCAGAGGATTATAAACCAGGCGATACTTTCGAGGGCTTAAAAATTGCTGGTAAGATATTTGGAGCGGAATCTTTTAATCCAGAAGATCCCACAAAAGATAATTTAGACTATCGCTTTGGCGATCCTTTCTTACAAGCCGATGGGTCATATAAGTATCCTGAACTTCAGAAATATTTTTCTGAACCAGGCGAATCTTATAAAGATGTTTTGTTACGATTCTATTCTCAAATTATTAAACTGTCGGAAAATTTAGAAAGATTCACAGACAAGGTTGAGCCGGTTATTTTTACTCACGGGCAACCACATCAAATATTTACTGATTTGGCCGAAGTCGCCGAAAAAATATGTAACGAAGGATTTACCTTTGAAGAGGGAAGTCTTCCTCGTTTCTGCTGGAACATATACAAAGCTAGAAGAAAGGGAGTTGTTCCTTTTGGACAAATTATCTTTGTGTCGGCTGAACATGTTTGTCGGCCAGAAATGATCGAGTTATTGAAGAGAGAAATCGCCTATCTTAAGGAAAGTCCAGCAGATGATTTAGTTTTGGAACGATAAGCCGCACCGACCATATTTATAGCCCTATTTTAGCCATCCCCCGATTGCTATTGACTTTCAGCTTGTTTGGGTGTATAATTGTGTGAGAATAGAACCTTGATAACAGTTGCGATTCACCACAGCTTTTAGTGGCTTTTTCTTAAATCCATTGAAAGTTGTGGTGAAAAGTAGTAACCACACACGAAAGAAAAACAAATGAATGAAGGAGATGATAACAGTGAAAACACTGATTACATCAACGCCAGTCAGCGAAGGTCAGCGGGAACAAGTCAGCCGTGTGATCATCGATGCCATGAGCAAGGGAGTGCGGAGTGAAATCAAGGGGCTCGCGGAAAGCGGGGCCCTGAACACCTCGAACTTCCAGCGTGTTTTGGCTCAGGGCAATGCCTTGGGCGCACGCCTGGCGGCCGCTGTCAAAGCGGAATTTGTCGAACTGGTCGAGAATATCGTGGGCTTTCTGAAGCTCATCTCGGGTGGTGAGACGATCGTGATCGCACCGACCGATGGACACGAGACAATCGCCCAAGCGGGTGATCTGTTCACAGGCTGGGTCGATGGCGACTTCCAGCGTTACGGGACGAATGTCCCGAGCGAGCCGACCAAGGACACGCCGGTGCAGGTCTTCGAGATGATCAAGAACGGCACCTTTGCCCAGATCTTCGGAGGCTTCGGTGAGAATTTGGACCGTCTGTGCCTCTCGCAGGCCCAGATTATTTCGTTCGTGCAGAACCACGCCAAGTGGCTCCGCGCGGATGGATACGGCACGTTCTTCCTGTTCAAGGTGGGCGACGAGTACTTCGTCGCGCGCGTGTGCCGGAGCTCTGATGGCCTCGGCGTGGGCGCGGACCGCCTCTCGGACGGCTACGTCTGGGGCGCCGAGTATCGGCATCGGGTCGTGGTTCCGCAACTGTAGACCTCAATCACTTAGACCTCGGGCTCTGTCCCTTTGTCTCTGTGACACTTTGGCCCCTGACATCTTGCTCTGCAAGCTCTGTCGGGGGTCATTTTTGTTACAAACTTTTTTATATGTATAATAGGGAAGCAGTTATAGACGTGCTCCGGTTACGGCTTGGGTACCATGATTGTATGAAGATATGATTTGAGAATTTTGTCGGATAAGTCTTGCAAAAGAGTGGATCAGTCTTTGTTCAAAAAAATAAAAATACAGTTGGTGCAGTATATTGGCAGACTTTTACGTCTCAAATAAGATACAACCTATCATGGTTTGGTGGGTGGTGATATGGATGATGTATTGCACAAATCTTCGTCGCGAACGTGAACCGGAACTCTGATGGCCTCAACGTGAACGCGAACCGCCTCTCGAACGACAACGTCTGGAACGCCGAGTATCGGCATCGGATCGTGGTTCCGAAACTTTAGCATTTTCTCCCGTCTATTTGGCGGGAGTTTTTTGTAGTCCCTTTCGCCAGCCACCGAGCATCCTGCCGATCTCCTCCAAACTTTCAGTTATTTTTGAATATTTATCGGTCGGTATTAGTTTGCTTTCCCAAGCTAGTTGCATAAAGAATTTTAGATTATCGAGTTTGGCAATAGTTTTACTTAGCATCAAAATTTTACTTTCGGCGACTAAATATACTGAAGCAAATGTTAGTTCTAAGACGCTAAGAAAAGAGTGTTCGATTTTCTGACCAATACCAAATCTCTCTGTTCTAGGAAAGTCGCGGTGGATCGTTATCCACAAACGGTATGTTTCTTTTTGTTTGAGAAGCACCTTTGGTGCTTCTCGGGGGGGGGGGGTAAAATTTTAGATAAAGTCATGATATCTTACTTATTATGAATAATGTTTACCAACATATCATATCTTTGGAAAATCTCAATGAAGCTTGGAGAGAGTTTGTTAGAGACAAGAAAAGTAAGACTGACATTGGAGAATATATGGTTTATCTGTCGAGGAATATATACGACCTTCATTTAGATTTAAAAAATAAGACGTACAGACACGCGAGTTACCAAGCTTTTGCGGTCAATGATCCCAAACCCAGAAGTATTCACAAAGCTATTGTGCGGGACAGATTATTGCATCATGCTATCTATAAAATACTGTATCCTTATTTGGATAATAAGTTTATTTATGATTCTTATTCATGTCGGGATTTTAAAGGAACACATTTGGCACTGGATAGATTTAAGGTTTTAGCTAGACGAGCATCAAAAAATCATACTCGGACCTGTTGGGTTCTAAAATGCGATGTTCGTAAATTTTTTGCCTCGGTTGATCATCAAATTTTATATGCGGTACTAAAACGACATATTTCAGACGTCGATACCTTGTGGCTGTTGGAAAAAGTAATCGAAAGTTTTAGTAGTACACAAAAAGGGAAGGGCCTACCGCTTGGCAACTTAACCTCACAACTATTGGTCAATGTTTATATGAACGAATTTGATCAATATATGAAACATACTCTTAGGGTTAAGTATTATATCCGTTATGCCGACGATTTTGTAATTTTAAGTGATGAAAAAGGAGAACTAGATTCTGTACTTATACTAATAGATCGATTTCTTAAAGATAAATTAGCCTTGTCTCTCCATCCCGATAAAGTATTTATCAAGTCTTTTGCTTCGGGAGTAGATTTTCTTGGTTGGGTACATTTCTCTGATCATCGAGTATTAAGGACGGCGACTAAAAAGAAGATGTTTAGAAAAATTGCTGAAACCGACAAAAAGGAAACAGTCACGTCATACCTCGGAATG
>CAIJXO010000004.1 GCA_903824735.1 uncultured bacterium
ATTGATATGTGGATAACTTTTTGACTTACTCATAATATTTCTATATTATATAGTAGACATAAAGCTTATGTGGAGCTTAATGTAAGTAAGTGACGTATTCCGTCATCGAAACATAAGTAGTCTTGAAAAGCCCTGCGGGGCTTTTCTGCTTTGTAGTAGACTTTCTAACCTCACTCTGATAAAGTTTTGTTATGGAAAAAGAAATACATTTGGAACCGATAAGGGTTGTTTATACAAATTCTTTTGGGCATCCAAGCAAGTCCGATGCCTTTATGAGGTTGGAAAGAATAGTTCCTCTAAAAGGAAACAAGTTTTATGCGACCTATAATTCAAATACTCAAGAATACTGTGCTTGTGCAAAAATTGATGATGATAAACAAGCACAAGAATTTGGCTTACCTATAAAAATAATTGACGGAGGTTGGTACGCTACCGCCGAACTTGAGGGTTCGTTTGTGGAGATTATAAGGAAAATCGGACCAACATTTGATGGACTAGCAAAAAAGTTTAAGAGTGATTCATCTAGATTGCCAATAGAATTCTACAAACGACATACTCATATAATACTATATCTTCCTATTCTGAAGATATAAAATATTTGGAATACTCAACGCACGAGAAGGATCGTTGACCAAAAAGCAGTACTGCCGCGACTGACGCCGCTGCAATACCTGCACCTACCGCTAAAGTTTTCTCTACCGTATGATTGTTTTTTTGTGTTTTCATGTTTATTATGACGTTTGATTCGGTTACTTATTACGTGTCTTTTTCTTGCGAAAAATAAATTTAAAAATAGCACTCTCGGTAATTTCCTTTTCAATTTCACCCAGTCTCGCTCCCGCGGCGTGCATTTCGTCCTTCAGGGCATCAGTGGAGTCTTTGACGTTCTTAAGGATTTTTATTAGATAATAGCCGACAAAAATACTAATAATAACCAAAATGACTACAGCGATAGTGGCGATAAAAAAGAAAATATCCATCTTTAAAAATGATTCCATGGGGTTATTATAGCATAGAGGCAGCCGGCTTTGCTATTTATTACTTATTTCCCTGTTGCGATTCAGCGAAAATTGGTGTATCTTAGTAGGAAGTTCTGCGAAAGAATTATCAGGGGCGATTAGCTCATTTGGTAGAGCGTCTCATTGACGTTGAGAAGGTGGCAAGTTCGAGCCTTGCATCGCCCACAGTTAGTTTTTAAGGAATCTATATATATCCTCAATCGCTTTGACAGCATCACCGACGGCAATGTTATTTTGCGCGTATAGGCCATCTGTACAGTCACCAGCAGCCCACAGACCAGCACAGGAGGTACGCTGGGTCTTGGCATCCACTATGACACTACCAACTTCATTTAGATTGGCAATACTTTTAATTAAATCGGTTGCGGGAATATGACCAATCTCGACGAAAATACCACTCGCATTTAGCAGGGTTTCTTGACCGGTTTCTTTGTCTTGTACTTTCATCCCTGAGACAAATTTATCACCGACAATTTCCAGGATTGCTACATTGGTAATGCTTTTAACTTTGGGATTAGCGAGGACTTTGTCGACGGTTATCTGCTCGGCTCGATATCTTCGGCTGCGCTGAACCAGGGTGACGCTTTTACAATAAGCAGCGAGCTGGGCCGCACTTTCAAAAGCGGCATTTCCACCACCGACGACAATCACATCCTGATCGGTGAACATTGGTCCATCACAGGTGGCACAGTAGGTTAGACCTTTACCCTCGAATTTATCGGCGCCAAGTGTTTCAAGCTTTTTTCGGCTAGCGCCAGTCGTTATGAGTACAGTCTTAGCTTGATGGGAGCCTTTGTTTGTCTTAACTTCAAATCCATCAGCAACTTTAGTAATGCTTTCACCGCGCTCTTTGGTCTTAATGTCTAAAACATTGTCGGCATAAGTCTGTAAGTGGTTCTCGAGATTTTTAGTTAAATCCGCTCCAGAAATTTTGGGTGTACCAATCCAATTCTGGATTTCCTCTGAGGTTGAACTTTGGCTATCAAAAGTATCGGTAATGAAAACAGTCTTCAGTCTTTTGCGGGAAGCATAAACACCACCAGCGACACCGGCTGGTCCACCGCCTATAATAGCTAAGTCGTAGATTTGTGACATAGAGCAATTTTACTCTATTTCTTTTGTCTTCTCAAGAAGGCTGGTACCGCACCCCAGTCATTATCATCGTCAAAATCGTTTTTAAGATTTTTCTTATCTTCGATAATCGGCTGAACCTC
>CAIJXO010000005.1 GCA_903824735.1 uncultured bacterium
ATCTCAAACCGGAAATTTTTTCTGAGGTTGTCCTGCGTGATCGCAAGACGATCAGGGTGAGGGAATGTCTTCGTGTTCGGACTGACGTGATGAAGGCGCGCATTGCTTGTGAACAACGCTTGCATCAGCGCTTCATTGGCCAGATTTTTTGCTCGGAAGCCGGACTTTATCCTCAGGGAGGAATTGAGAAAGCTTATGACGAGCTCAAGGCCAATGACTTGACTCTGAAAGCCTTGTTGTCTGAGGAAGCCAAGGCTGAACGGGAATTGAAAAAGGCGGTCGAGACGACCGATGTCTTCAAAAATGTTTTTGAACAAATTGAAGGCTGTGGTTTCTTGATTACAGCCAGGATTATTTCCGCCGTTGGGGATATCCGCCGTTTCGAGACGGCGCCGAAACTTAAGAAGTTTCTCGGTGTGCATGTGCTTGATGACGGACGCTTCCCGCGTCGACGTAATAGTGAAATTGCCAATTGGAATAATGAAGCGCGACAGGCGCTCTATCTCCTTGGTGAGCAATTCAATCGGCGGCCGGATTCAGTCTGGGGAAAATATTTTCGCTTGTGCAAACAGCGCCTGCGTGAAAAGCATCCTGAAAAGACGATTGAAGGCGGCAAGACTCGATACAGCGACGGGCATATCCATAAGATGGGTGCTTGGCGGTGTCGGTCGCGTTTTGTGGAATGGCTGTTTAAGGAATGGTGGAAGCTTGAAAAAGCCGGCCACGAGAAAACAGTCGACAAAGCCGCGGCTTAATGATTTATGGTTGGGTATTTGATGAAATACAACATGTCGCAAGACGGGCGAACGTTTGTTAGGTATCCAACCTCTCTAATTTTATGATGATTGATGAACTAACCGGTGTTCTTTATGGATGAATGCAGTAATGTTGGTCATCATATTACTTTGTGGATTAAGGTGTTGACGAATAGGAGTATGTCTTCGGATGACATTAGAGTTGTCGGCACTTATTTCATCTTAATTTTGGCAATCGACGAGAGAACTACTGTCTTCTATAGACGTTGGTTAGTTTGTTGATTGTCATACTATTCTCGATTTCTTGGATTGAATATTGATGACCGCGCTTGCTGTCCTTCGGGACGATGATGAGGCTATCAATATTCAATCCTTTCTTTTGTGGATTGGGTGCAAATGTGAAGATGGGTGTCTTGATTGACGAAGTAATTATATTTGTACTTGATCCTCTTAGTTAAATTTGGCGGAAAGATGTTTATAGCGATGTCAATTTGACGTGACGATGTATGTCCTTCCGTGATTCTTTCTTTGTGACGACTAGCGTTGAGAAATCTGCCTTAAATCTTTAGGCGAAAGAGCGTGTGCTGGTCGTCATTTTTTTCAGGACAGGTGTCCAAGCCAACGTCAGTAAAAGACGGAAGTCAGTTTACCTGCCCAAGAAGTTTTTCTTTTATCAAAGATGACGAATGGAAGCCTGTTTCAAGGAACGTTACTCCATATGTTATCGATAAATTTTGTTCTTTACTGATTTTGCCGAAAAATATGCAGATCGTAGTGTCTGGATTCTGACGAGAGTCGGTTTGTATTTATCGGCAACATTTTGGTGGAAATGTACGACTGCCACAATATTCTTAAAGAGAATGAAGAGAGGTTTGTACATTTTCACTGATTAATTTAAGGTTGAAATGAACCTAGTATTGTCTGTAAAGACGAATGCAAGGGTGTGTCGACCTTATTTACCGCTAATTGGAGCTTGCTCCGATTAGCGGTTTTTGTTTTAGAAAATAAGGAATGCAATGACTGTATTTTCTTAAACCCCGTGGAATTTCACCTAATTTTAATTTATCAAACTGTTTGTATTTTTATTGCACAGAGTACTACATATAATCATATATCTTACATTCCCCAAATTCTTTACGGGGTAATCTCTCGGTCCATATGTCCTTGGTGTTGGGGTCACCAGGAATTTTCAATATATTATAAGCTGTAGGACATCCTTGCTCTATTTCGTAAAAGATACTATTATATATAGGTGCAATTGTTTTCGGCCACAGCCGGCGGTTGCACTCACATAAGACATTAGTTTTGGAGTTAGCCCCCGCCGGCGTTGGTTGGGAATAATTGACAAAAACAAAGAACAGCAGAAGTGCTGTTTTTTTGTTTTTATCATCCGTGGATCCAGGCTCTTTTTAGGCCCTTCGCGAAGAGGCGTTTTTCTTGTAAAATACCTAGATATGAATATCCAGGAGAATGTTATATTAAAAGATCTCACCACTTTCAAAATCGGCGGTCCAGCCAAATACTTTTGCGTCGTCAAAAATATTAATGATCTTACTCAAGCCTTATCATTTTCAAAAGAAAAAGGCGTAATCTATTTTATTCTCGGTGGTGGTTCGAATATACTTGTTTCAGATAAAGGTTTTAGTGGCTTGATTATAAAAAATGAAATCTCAGGTCTTGAAATCAAAGATATTAGTTCTGAGAAATCTTTTGTTAAAGTCGGATCTGGCATGGTTTGGGATATCTTTGTCAAAGAAACTGTCTTAAAAGGTTTATCTGGTCTGGAAAATTTATCCGGCATTCCCGGCACGGTCGGCGGTGCGACAGTACAAAATGCCGGCGCTTATGGAGTTGAGGCAGGAGATATGATCGTATCGGTTGACGTGTTGAATCTCGAGACCAATAAGCCGGAAACTTTTTATAATCAAGAGTGTATTTTTTCTTACAGGAATAGCTTGTTCAAAAAACCAG
>CAIJXO010000006.1 GCA_903824735.1 uncultured bacterium
AGTATAAATAGTACCATTGCGTCCCAAGCGAGTTGGCAGAACGCAATCAAAAAGATCCACTCCGTTTTCAATACCCATAAATAAATCTTCCGGTTCACCAATGCCAAGTAAGTGCCGTGGTTTTTCTTCAGGTAAGATTTCATTCACCCATTTGACCGCTGTCGACATATCTTCTTTAGCAAAAGAACCGCCGATGCCAAAGCCATCGAAATTAAGGGAGGAAATGAAGCGCGCGGATTCCTTGCGTAAATTTTCATCACGACCACCCTGAACGATTCCGAAGAGAGAAATTTTATCCTCAGTATTTAATTTATTATGTTCTTCGAGTGAACGTCTGGCCCAGTTGTGAGTGCGATCGAGAGCTTCGGTTTGATATTTAAGGTCTTCGCTCGGCGAAGTACATTCATCAAAAGCAAAAATCATATCCGCGCCCAGATTGTGCTGAATCTGAATTGATTTCTCGGGAGTAATATAGTGCACCGAGCCATCTAGATGTGAAGTGAAAGAGACACCATCTTGACCGATTTTTGCGAGTCGCGGCGCATCGCTATCATCAAATCTCTCGGGAATCATGAGCGAAGGATCGGTAACTTGAATCACTTTAGAAATTCCTTTTTTATAAGCGGCACCAAGTGAGAAAACTTGAAAACCACCAGAGTCGGTCATAGTCGGTCCGGACCAGTTCATCATTTTACCGAGGCCGCCCATTTTTTTGACCGCTTCGTCCCCAGGCTGTAGATATAGGTGATAGGTGTTCGCCAAAACTACTTGGGTACCCGCCTCTTTCACCTGATCGGGATTTAAAGATTTTACCGTCGCCTTAGTCCCCACAACGACAAAAGCCGGAGTCTCAATAACACCATGCGGCGTTTCAATCGTGCCCACTCTCCCTAGTCTGCCATCTAATTTCTTATGTATTGTAAACTTCAAAGCCATTAGAGACTAATATAGCATAAATTGTAACATTACAAATGCTTATTCTTGAAGGCGTGACCAGAAGAACTTTTTAGATACTTTTCAAACTTAAGTGCCCTGTCCTTATGTAAAAAAGCACAATACCAGACTAATTGGTATGGCCCTCGATATGAAGTGTATTTTGATTGACCAAGATTATGTTGTTTAAATCTTTCTTTAAGATCTCTAGTGCAACCAATGTAATTCTCATTATTTTTTAGGCTTTTCAGTATATAAACATAGTGCATATATTTGATGTTGTTGCCCCACTTCGCTAAAAGCTACGCGGGGCACACCACTCGTTTTAACGGGTGGACTATACTAACATATTTTACGCTTGCACCGCGAAGCTAATTTAGCTTTGTAAATTAGCGTAGTGGTGTGTTATAATCCAATTTATGAATTTTAAAAATATTTTTTCAAAGGATGGGATGAAAATGAGTGGTAAATTTACAATTAAGTCTCTTGATGCAATTGCTAAGTATGAAACCAAGATAACCAGTGCTGAATTCAAACACGGTTACGCAGTAATTAAAAAGTACCCGAAATCAGTCAGTATTTTAGGATCCGCAGTTTTAAAACCAGATACCGATATGTACAGAAAGGCTGAATCTCTGGGCCAACGTATCGCTCGTGATTTAAATTATGCCGTCGTGACTGGTGGCGGACCTGGTATTATGGAAGCAGCCAATAAGGGGGCTTTTGAAGCTGGTGGTGCTTCGATCGGTTTCACTATTAATTTACCGGAAGAGCAATACGTTAACCCCTACCTCACCGAATCAGTAAAATTTGAATATTTCTTTACGAGAAAAACTCTGATCTTCTGTTCAGCCGAGACTTACGTCTACTATCCAGGTGGATTCGGTACCATGGACGAATTATTTGAAATCTTAACCCTTATTAAAACCGGAAAGATTCCCCATGTACCCGTAGTACTTATTGGTCGCGATTTCTGGCAACCACTTTTAGCTTTTATTGAAAAAGAATTATACGAAGATCTAAAGGTTATACCAAAGAGTTTTATGTCACTTTATAAAATAGTCGATTCTGAAGACGAAATTATCGAAATTATTAGAAACGCCCCACTTAGGACAGATTATTAATTAGTCTATTTCCCTCCCGCGTAAGGTAAAGGTAAAAGTCTTTTCAGACTCGTCTTTATAATTTTATCTTTGGCACTATTTGAGCAAATCACTTCGATATCACCGCCGTTCATAGTTAGGAATTCTTCCATAAACTGGCGACAAACACCGCAGGGCATAACTGGATTTTCTACTACCCCATCGCTGTCCGTACCGATTAAGGCAAGCGAAACAATATTTCTAAGTCCTTGAGTGTTTGCCGTCGCAATCGCTACTCGTTCAGCACATAAGTTCACAGTTGAGGAAGCGTTAGCCACACTTGATCCGAGCACAATTTCACCAGATTTTATCAAGACGGCTGCACCAACTCTAGCCTGAGTGTTGTATGGATTATAAGCATTAGCCAGGGCTCTTTCGGCGGAATCAAGTAAATCTTTTTCAACCTTGTCTAAGTCTTTGTATTTTATATCTTTCATGGCTATTTAATTTCAAAAGCGGCCTTAACCGTCACCATAATACTTTTATTAATCTTTGAAGTATCGTAGGTGCCGTAATCAGAAATTTCCAAGGAATTGGCAGGAAGCACCTGTACTACCCCACTGGCTGCCGATTTAAGCGCACCGATTTTTTGACCCGAGCCAGAGACAATTTCTTCTGCTCTTTTTTTAGCATCAGCGACGGCCTCGGACAAAAGTTCAACGCGGGTTTGAGGTAAATTCTTATAATAGTATTCCACTGGATAGACACTGAAGATTACTCCCTGGTTTATCAAAGATTGAATGGCTTGGGCCAAATTACCGATTTTAACAATGTCACCCGAAGCCACTTCAACGGTCTGTCTCAGAGTATAATCTTTTTCCGCCGGACTGACGTTGCTTTGGTTGTAGTCATAGTTCTGCTCCATGGAAACCGTCGAGATGGTGATATCCTTATCTTCAATTTGCTGAGCCTTCAAAAAGCTTTTAACTATTTTAAGGTCGGAGGCCATTTGAACGTAACCAACCTTCAGATTGCTCAACTTAATAGTCCGAGAAAAATTACCGGAGAATTTGGCGCTATCCGATACGACCTCTTTGGAAGCTGAACCAGTCACAGAAATCGAATCGGTTGAAGTCCGGGAGTTATAAAAAGCAACAGAGAAAATGATGGCACTCACGATTAAGGCTAGACCGATAATAAATTGCACTGAACTAAAAAAGTTTTTGTTGTTCATACATCTATTATAACTGTTTTTTGGAGTTAATAAAAGGCACAAAACAAAGGCTAGCGATCAAAGCGCCCAAAGAATTGCTGACGAGATCAAGCCAGGTATCATCAATACTGTTTGCCGCAACGTAATCAAAGAAATGTTGCAGGAAAAACTCGATGTTCTCATTGATCACCCCTAAGAACACGACAATCAAAAGACTGAAGATAAAAAACTGAGCTTTCCCAATCTTATACTCCCCATCCCTTACAACTAAGAAGCAGAGCAGAAAGGTTAGAAAACCACCACCCACAGCATGTAAAATACGATTGCCGATTTCGATGTCTGGCACATAGCGAACAGCAAAGTTTACAACAATACTGAGTACAAAGATCAAAATCATTGAGTAATATGACTTTCGGTTAATTGGCTTGATTTCGCCACCAAACATAAAAGGGAATAAAAACCTGAGTACAAAATAACAGACGACTAAACCTAGGGCTATGATTGTGAGATACATGAATTGTACTGGTTAGTTTGTAAAATATAAGCTTCCGACATCTTTTTTAAAGCGGCGATCGCTTTATTCACGTTCTTAGCAAAATAATTGTACTCTTGCACTTTCTGATCATAATAAGATCGATCAAGATCGGGATTATCTTTAAGCGAAACAAGTATTTGGTAAATATTGTCTGCCTCGGTCTGGGCGTGGTCGACGATGGCCGTATTTTCAGTGATCACCGCCTTAGCTTTGGAATTTGGTTTGCGACAGACAGCGGCCGGCTGACCAAAAGTCTGAACAGCGATGGTAACCTGATCGCCCTTGAAATCGCCGACACGCTCGGCAACACCAAGCTCTTGATATTTTGGATTAAGAATATTGGCGCGATGACCAGGGCTGTCCATCCAGGCTTTTACAATACCGAGATCACCAGCAAAATTACCGAGGGCTAAATTCTCGCCTATTAATAGATAGCTGTAGCCATTTTTCTGCGCTAAGGCCGGCACTCCTTTACCGTCGGGTGATTCATGATCAAAGTATTGATTAGTAAACAAATCCTCCAAACGTTCAGTGGCAATTTTATCAAGCGTAGCATTACTAATTAAAGGCTTTAGGGCTGATTTGGCTCTTTCATTATTAGTATATTCGAGTATAGCGGTCGGTGTGCCAGGACGGGTTGGCGAAGAAATCAAAATCGGATCTGGTAAAGGCGCCAAAACAACGTTCGGATCTTTGATAATCAACCCCGGAACCGATGTCGCCAGCTGTCCAATCTTAACCATCGAGCTAGTGGCAATCGGTAGATTTATCTCGGAAATAGTCGTTGTACTAATTGATATTGGCTGGGTAGTTTTTATATTTTCTGAAATATTAGTAGTACTAGTAGAAGCATTCAACGCCACGAGCGCTTTATCCAACTCCTTGGTATCTGGTAATTTAGGATAAACATTGGGATCGGTGTATTTATCAAAGACATAGCGCTTTTGCATAACCAAATAGTAGATCAAATCTGAAACGCGTTTAGCTAAAAAATCAGCCGGCTTAGCAAAAAAAATAAAAGCGACTATGACCAAAAGGAGGACAAAAACCGCCAAGAGCCAATATCTAAATGATCGAAACAACTGTAACATTGCGCCGATTATACCATATTTCAGTGATTTATTGTATAATTAACCCATGAAATTAATCGTCGTCATAATCGGCTATTTTAAATGGCATTATTCCAAGGCGCTAAAATCAATCACTAGTATTTGGAAGAATTTTCTTGATTTTCTGGTTGCCTTCTTCTCTCTAAAACTTGTCGTCAAAAATCTGTTTGATCCCTGGAAAAGAATGAACGATATTTATCCAGCCCGCTTTAATTTTAAAGATTACTTCTTTGCTTTCCTGACCAACGCCATCATGCGTATTGTCGGCATCATCATGCGTCTACTTTTACTCGTTGTCGGAGTTGTCGGTTATATTCTCTTCTTTATTCTACTGCCGATCACCTTAATTGTTTGGTTGATCTTACCTTTGATTATTCTTTTCTTAGCAATAAGTGGACTGTACCTAATTATTAAATAAAATGTCTAAAATTGAAGCGTTCCTAAGAAAAAGTAAAATCTACCCCGCCCTCTTACTCGAGGGCAAGTTTTCGGAACGCAAGCGGTCAATAATAATTAATGTCACGAAAAATCTTTTGCTGGCCTTACCAATCATTGTAATTGTGAGTATTATTTTCGACAATTATGGAATAAGTGCCACCGGTAGTACGGCCGATTCCCTTATCCGTAAGCTTCTTGGCCTCGGTTTATTTTCTTTGAGTCTTTATATAACGATGCAAATTTTTGAAGCCTACTTCGCTTCAATTTATTACTTTGAGTACGTCGCCAATAATCGCTACCAAGATAAAGAATACTACACATTTTCAGCAGGAAGACTATTGAGAAGGACAGTAAATGACAATTTACTAACTGGACTTTTACGTTCGGACGGAGTTGGGAAAAAGATTATCACGAGACTTGGCATCACCAAAGAGGAAGCCGACACCCTACTTTTGAAACAAACCGAAAACAAAAATCCCAAAGTCTTAGACCTAAGCGGTGTTAATCTCATCAAAGTATCGACTATCGTTAATTTTATCTACGAAAATTATTCTGATTTCAAACAACTGCTCGATAATCACGGCCTTAATCAAAAAGACCTGCAAGCCACGGTGGATTGGGTGATCTACCAAGTCGAATCTGAAGCTTACAATCGTCAGTGGTGGAAAGCCGAAAAATTGGCACACATCCCGGGAGTGGCTGCTGACTGGTCATTTGGACGAACCTATCTGCTAAATAAATACAGCCGAAATATCCTCGACGACGAGGAAGTAAACTCGAACGCTATATCTTTTGAAGGACGAGATCGTGAACTCGGACAACTTCAAGCCGTACTTGAAAGGTCCGTCGGGGCAAACGCCCTTCTCGTCGGTCAGCCGGGTGAAGAAAAAATGGAAGTTGTTTGGAATCTAGCCAAACAGATTCACAGTGGAACGGCTTCACCCCATCTGGTTGGCAAGAAGATGTTACTTTTCCTAACTGGTGATTTTACCTCCGCGGTGAAAGACCGAAATGATTTTGAAAATAAAATTGAAACAATCTTTACCGAAGTGCTTCATGCGGGAAATATTGTACTCGTGATCGACAACTTTGCCCATCTCATCTTACAGGCCAAGCAGTTCGAGCTTAACTTAATTGAAATCATCGAACCCTACTTATCAAATATCAGCGGACAAACGATCGCGCTCGTCGATACTGAATATTTTCACAGCTTGATTGAAAATAATAAAGCGATTATGTCACGCTTTGAATCAATACAAACCAAGCCACTTTTGCAGACTGAGATAATAAAGATTGTCAGTCGAGAAGCACTAATCGCCGAGAAGAAATACCAAATCACTTACACCTACCCCGCTATTTCTGAAATCGCCAAAAGTGCTGAGTATTATTTCCCTGATGGTGTCTCCTCTGATAAGGCAGAAGACCTGCTCGCCGAAATGTCGCCTTGGTCCAATGAAAGAGGTATCGAATTGATCACACGAGCGGACGTTTTAAAGTACATCAGTGAAAAGACTAGTATACCGATTGCCGCAATCAATGAAATAGAGAAAGAGAAACTTTTGAATCTAGAAAACTTACTGATGAAACGTGTCATTGCCCAACGCGAAGCGGTTTTTGCCGTCGCAAGCGCCATCAGACGAAACCGCGCTGGTATCCGTGACGAATTGCGACCGGTTGGTTCTTTCCTATTCTTGGGTCCTACTGGTGTGGGTAAGACTGAGACTGCTAAAGCTCTAGCTAGCGTCTTTTTTGGTGAAGAGAAAGCCTTGATGCGACTAGATATGTCGGAGTATCAAAACGAAGAAGCCTTAGCCCGTCTCATCGGTTCACTCGAGGGCAACAGACAGGGCGTGCTATCTAACCTACTTCGTGAACAACCTTACGGCGTACTTCTACTTGATGAGTTTGAGAAAACACACAAAGATGTCTTGAACTTATTCTTGCAAATAATCGACGAGGGCTACTTTAGCGATGTCTGGGGCAAGAAAGTTATGGCGCGAAATATTATCTTTATTGCCACCTCAAACGCTGGAGCCGATAAGATTTTCAATATTATAAATCAGGGTAAAAAACTGCACGACAGTGAATCAGAAATCATCGCCCATGTTATCGAGCAAGGTATCTTCAGACCTGAACTGATAAACCGTTTTGATTCTACTGTCCTATTCCATCCACTAACCAAGGATAATCTAGTCGATATTGCTGGTCTCATGCTCAAAAAAGTGGCCAAAAGATTGGCCAACAAAGGTATTGTTTTTAATTCAAATCAAGAATTAATTAACTTTCTGGCAAATGGTGGTTACAACCCGACTTTTGGTGCCCGACCAATGAATAGACTGATCCAAGACACTATCGAAGAACACCTGTCTGATTTAATCATTCGCGGTGATCTAAAGGCGGGCAATAAAATTGAGTTCAATGTTCTAGCGAGCCTTCCGGAAAAGGAAAGTCTGAAGCCTATCGTCTCCTAGCAAAGTACATCGCGATCAGTACCCAAAGCAAGCCGACAAGGTATCCACCAATTACATCGCTCAAAAAGTGTACTCCCAAATATAGACGACTAAAACCGATCAAGAGAATTATCGATAGAGAAATGATCGCCAAAATATACTTGGTAAGTGTATTGAAATTAAGGGGCCAGAGACTGTAGATAAGAAACCCAAATAAAGCAAAAATTAAGGCAGCGTGGGCACTCGGAAAGGATGACAGTTTTTCGGCATACAGAGCCATGTCTGCCGCCGGCCGTGCCCGATCGACAAATGCTTTAATAAGTAGAGTAGTAATGCCAGAGCCGAGTACCGATAAAAGTAGTGTCCAGACTAAATAACCCTTCATCTTCTTTCGTAAGACAAAAGCGAGACATAAAGTAATGAGCAGTATTACCACCCAATGGCCAAGAAAGGTGATGAAATAAAAAAAGTGATCCAAACTGAATGTGCGCATCAACAGAATCACTTTTTGAATATTAAAATCAGCTAGGACGATTGACGCTAAGATATTATTTAACATAGTGTAGTAATCTCTACAAGCCGTCCGAGAATCGGGCGGCCTAAGATATAACTAGACAGTTGGAGCTGACGAAGATTTACAAATCTTGCGCCAAACCACGATGGTGTAAAGGCCAGATAGACCAACTAGGGCATATACAAGCTTTACCAACCAGACAACTGACAACATTGCAACAAGATCCCAAGCATAACCACCAATGGCAACTAGACCCCAATTTATGCCGCCAATAATCACAAGGATCAAGGCAATACGATCAATAACATTTAGTTTTGTCATGTTTTTATTTTAAAAATTAAAAACGACCTTTATGCCTAGTATTATATCACAAGCCCAGAAAAATACACAAACTTAATCGGCTAAAAAACTAAAGGCAATATCCGCTTCACTGAAATCTGGATTATCCTTTTTAAAAGGATCCGACGTTACAACCTTAACTAATTTTTCCCAGGCTTTTACCCCGTCTGTTAATTTCCATTCTGGCTCATCTGGATCTATGGCAAAATGGCCGTTCCCAACATTATTAATACAAAAGTAGTATTTACCAGGACCCAGTTTTTCGATTCGCCCACGCAGGCTATCTGGCTCAATTATAGATTCTGAGGAGTTAGGTCGATTTTCTATACTCATACGTCTAGTCTAGCAAATATAAGCTAAAAAGACAAAAAACTGATTGGATTTTGAAGCGATTTTATCCACAGTTGTGATAAATTACTAAAAGGTATAGGATACCGCCGGACCGAAATTGTTCATTAAATTAAAAAGGGGTAAGCCGTGAAATTTGTAAGCATTGTAATCCTGATGATTGCTCTAACCGTGACTGCAAGCGACAGTTTGGTCGAGAAAAAGCAAAACGAAGCAATCGACAAGCTAATCGAGGAAGTGTCGAAGACTGATGGAAACTATTCCAGTATCTCGCTCAAGAACTGGCAGAAAGATTCCTTCATGACCTTTCTCTCAAGCGAAGACATGATTCGCAAGGTGTTGAATGCCTTCGAGACTGCGCATAGGAAACTCAAGGTGCTCGACTATCTGATTGTGTACAGCAACAAGCCGAACGGAGGTCAGGAGTACGACTTTCTACTCATTCATCACGAGCCGAAGCCTGAGACTTACTATCGGAAGGTCGAGAGACCAGCCAAAGAGTAAGCAAGAAAACTGGAGCCTCGATACAATCGTTGCTCCAGTTTTTGGCTTAGCGATATTTTCGGATCACTCCTTTCACAATAGCGGCAATTTCAAGCTGTGACTCTGGATAAATATCCTTGAAGTCTTTGTTGGCTGGTTTCAGGTAAATTTTACCCTTAGAATTCTTATAATACTTCATCGTCCAGCCGCCATCGACAAGGGCAATCACGATGTCGCCATCCTTTGCTTGGTTTTTCTTTTCGGCGACAACCATATCACCGTCGTGAATCCCCGCTTCAATCATTGAATCCCCCTTAACTTGAAGTAAGTACGTGCACTCTTTATCGTGAATCAAGTAGTCAGCAATGTTCAGGGTGTCAGATGAAATCTCATTAACGTCCGAAGGAAAGCCAGCTTCGACAAGACCGAGTACCGGAATATCCCCGACAAGCATGTTTGGTAACAAATGCCCACTTGAGTCTTTTTCTAATACACCCTCATCAATCAGCTTATTGATAACTTTGGCAACAGCATTTTTCGAGCGGAAACCAAGAAGCGACATCATTTCGGTATAAACGGGCATGCGTTTATGCTTTTTGTAGAACGAGGCAATTTTATCTTTATGGTCGTTATTCATAGATATTATTATAACAAGAATGTGGCGACGACGTTTACCGACCTTTGTAGCCAATTCGAATGAAATCGCGACATTCGATGCAAGTCACCTAATCTATAAAGCAAAAAGCGATGTCTCAGGGCTTCGCGCCTATAAGGCAAACCGCGAATGATCTTTACATCAATGACATCATTAACCTGTTTCAACTCCGCCTTGATATTTTTCTCTAAGATATTTTTGCTCATACATTTTTAAAATTAACCCCCCTTTTTATATGTATACAGTATAGGTGAACGAGCGTTCACCTGTCAACTGTGGATAAGTATTCCGCTACACCTTACCCTAGCTTGTAAAGGTTTGCCCTAAAATAGGCTTTAATATATAGTTGAATTATGAACAAAAAAGACTACACGCCGCCCAAGAAGATTTTGGAAAATTACGCCAATGTTTTAGTAAACTTTGCCCTTGGTAGCGGAAAGGGTATTAGAAAAGGTGAGGTCGTGCATTTAATTGCCGAGGAATTTGCCAAGCCACTGTATTTGGAAATTCGAAAAGCCATCTGGAAAGCGGGCGGACATGTCTTGTCCGACTATCGCCCAGCCAACGAAAAAGGGTTGAATATTGAACAAGATTTTTATTTGCACACTGAGAATCATCAGCTCGAGTTCTTCCCCCACCATTATCTTGAAGGTCTAGTAAAACAAGTTGATCATCAAATATTTATCCTGGGCGAGACTGATCTTAGTGCTTTAAAGAATATTGACCCAAAAAAGATTATGGCTCGTGGTAAAGTCTTTAAACCTTATATGGAGTGGCGGACAAAAAAAGAGAATGCTGGCAAATTTACTTGGAATCTAGCTCTTTACGGAACTGAAGAGATGGCCAAGGAAGCTAAGATGACCATTAAAGAATACTGGGGACAAATTATTAAGGCCTGCTTCCTTGACCACAAGGATCCGATTGCGAAGTGGAATGAAGTATTTAAGAATCTTGAAGATTATCGCAAGAAATTAAACAAGTTACCGATTGATAAATTCCATGTTAAAGGCCCAGATGTGGATCTCTGGGTCAAGCTTGGCGAGAAACGCCAATGGGCCGGTGGTAGTGGCCGAAATATGCCAAGTTTTGAACTTTACACTTCCCCAGATTGGCGTGGTACCGAAGGCTGGATCAGATTCAATCAGCCACTATACAGTCATGGAAATATGATCGAAGGAATTGAGCTTACTTTTAAACACGGAAAAATTATAAGGAGTAAAGCGAAAAAAAATGAAAAATTACTGAAACAGATGATCGCCACCGAAGGCGCTAATAAAATTGGTGAATTTTCGATGACCGACAGACGCTTCTCGCGTATTACCAAATTCATGGCTGATACATTGTTTGACGAAAACATTGGTGGACCAAATGGTAACACACATATTGCAATCGGTAATTCTTATCACAATTGCTACACCGGGAATCCCGACAAGGTTTCAAAGAAAACTTGGGAAAAATTAGGCTTCAATAATTCATCTGTTCACACTGACATTATCACTACAACTCCCCGAGTAATTACCGCTTACATGAAAGACGGTAAGCCTAAAGTCATTTACCAGAATGGCGAGTATTGTTTTTAATTGCTAATATAATAACCATGCTTTCAATAATCTTATCGTCAATCATCATCATGCTCGCTTCGCTTGTCGGAGTAGTCTCTGTCTGGAAAAAAGTCGGTGCCGTTATTGAAAAAAACTTGCACTTTTTAGTCAGTTTCTCGGCTGGTGTATTTCTTGTGATTGTCGTCCACCTGGGTCATGAAATCATGGAGGTATCAGTCGAGCCCACCCTTGCCCTACTCTGGATTATAATCGGCTTTCTTGGTCTCTGGCTTATATTTAAGTTCTTGCCGACCTTCCACCATCATCACGATAATCAAATGGAAGTACATAGCCATGATCGTTTAGACGCCCGAAAAATAATAGCAAGCGATGCTCTACACAATATCGGTGACGGTGTGCTGTTAGCCGCTACCTTTGCGACAAGTACTATACTTGGAATCACAGCGACCATCAGTATCTTTGTCCATGAAATAATCCAGGAAGTCTCTGAGTTTTTCGTCATGAAGCAAGCTGGCTATTCGACCAGAAAAGCTCTTAGCCTGAACTTCTTTGTTTCTGGAAGTATCTTAATCGGTTCTGTTGGCGGATATTTTTTACTTGATAGATTCGAAACGCTTGAGGTTCCACTACTCGGCATCACTATCGGCTCATTCTTGGCGGTCGTGGTTCAAGACCTTATCCCTCATTCAATCCGTTCCGCAAGCAAAGGACACACCATAAGACATGTACTGTGGTTTGCGATTGGTTTGATTTTAATGCTTGCTGTGACTCTACTTGCCCCTCACGTGGAGTAGAAACGCGTGATAAGTCTTGCTTTTAAATTTTGTACTTGTTATTATTTACTAAGCGTTTGGAGGGTTCGCCCTCTCACAGCTTATAAGCTGTAACCAAACGCTGACAATTTACATCACTGAAAGGTGGTGTTTTTTGTTGATTAATCTTCTTCTGGAATCCCGGCATGAAAAATTCTGGACATTGTTTCCTGATTCATACCCCAAAAAGGAATTATACTCCAAAAGAACTTTTCACCGCCATATATCTGTTTAACAATAATTTTTACCCTGTTCCTTTTTATTAAAGCAATAAACTCATAATAATTCACCGGTTTCAAAATAGTATCCACACGACTATGGATTTTTATCTTTTCAAATCTTTTTGTTTCAAGCATACCCTGAAGGGTACGAGAAAGTTTAAGTATTTCTGGAGCCAAGTGTAACAATTTAAATCTCATGTACTGATCTTTATAACCCCTAGATTTACTTCTATTAATAAACTTTAAATGCTCTAAACCCTTTGAATTAAAAGACACCTCTCCTTGAAAATACGGACAATAAATCTTACTGAGTGTCTTGTAAAATTCTTCCGCCTTTACTTTAGTATATTCAAAATCAGAATAGTCTATTTTCATGGCAGACTATTCTAGATCTTATAAGAAAATTGCACAACTGTGGATAAATCGTGGGTATAAAATTACAAGAAAAAGAGCGCACATCCTTTCGGTCGTGCGCTCAGTTTACCAGCTGGAATTTTTCATCCTTCTCGTGACAGCTGATGTGCCTGTGGTATTTTCAGGAACCCAATTCGATCACGGCATAGTGGATCCGTAACCTTGTTTGACTCAATTCCCGAGCAACCACTCGCTTATGTGCATCATCCTTGTTCTTGGGTTACAAACAAAGATTACTCAAAGATGTGGCCCAATCTTGTTCCTTGTGCATCTATACCTACTACCTCGAGGTCTCAGCACAAAGTCACATCTTTCCAAGAACAACACCCGCATTACAGCACCCGGTTTCCTTTTCTTTCGACCTGTGGATCCAAATGTGCGGGCTTTGAGCAGAATAGTTAAATCAGGTCATGTGAATGCGAACCATCAGCACCTCCTTTCTTAAACACGGTCGATCAAAGATCTACGCAGCTTCGGACTGGGATTCCCTTTCTTCTTTTTCGAGTTTTTCGTCGAAATCGCGTTCTCTCTCGTCATCCTCATCTTCATGCCAATCGTGTGGGCAAAAAACATGGTACTTTCTTACCTGAAGTTTTCTACCGCAAACGACGACATCAGCCTCGTATTCGTCACTAGGATTGATTTCCTTATTGCATATCACGCATGGCCCATGGGATTCATAGGCTATTCTCATGTAATGCCTCAAGGTCCTCACCCTCGGACGAGGTGGCGGCAAAGTCAGCATGGATTATCTCCCTTCAAAGCGGTCTAAAATAATGATAGCACTGGGGATGGTGTTTATCAATCAATCACATTTAAAACCCACCCTTAATCTCATCTCTCATTTTCAGTATCTCAGCTTCTGGCAAAGGCTCTCTGTCGCCAGTTCGATAAAGAAAACTGCGTGGGTCATAACCAAGCAGACCCGTATCACCCTCTTTCCTTGGCAAAATATGTAAATGGAAATGAGGTACCGCTTGCCCAGCTAGTTTCTCTTGATTCCAAGCAAAATTAAAACCTTCAGCACCGTAAACTTTTCTCAGAGCGTTCGTGATTTTTTTAGCTAAAGTGAAAACAGCTAATATTTCCTCGGCAGTTAAGTCTTCAAATGTTGAAACACATCTTTTAGGTACCACTAAAGTGTGTCCCTGGGTAATCGGAATATTAGTCGGAAAAGCCCAAGCGAGATTGTTTTCCTCTAGAATTTGCCTATCCTTTATTTCTGGTAATGTACAAAAGACGCAAGCCATATTATTTAAATTTCATATTATACCAATCCAGGCCATAAGTATCCTGAATCAAAATACGTTCGCCTTTAGCCCAGGTTTTATTATTTCCTAAATCCAAAAGCTTAATCGCTTCTTTAATACTTTCTTCACTTTTACCCTCTATTTCTAGATAGGCAGGCATACCAGGATACTGATCAATATCAAATTTCCAATCTTTGTAATCAAAAGATAGGCGGTCTTTTTCTTGATGAGCATATTTTTCCAAACCAATTTCGCAAAACAAATCAGCTAGTTGCTCCGGTTCAGCGATTTCAAAATTAATTTCCTTGTGCCTACGCACGATACCAATGAGATCTGATTTCGCTTTCCAAGTTACCTCGTGCTTGCCATTAGCTTTCGAGCGAATACGTAAAAACCAATTATCCTCCCCTTCTTTTACTCCAATCAAGCGATACCAGTCGACAACCAATCGTGTTTCTTGGATTTTCTTAGCGCCAAGCGTCGTCAGCTTTTGTCTTAAAGCTTCAACATCAACCTCTAACACTTTCACTTCCATTTAGTGTGCCATTTGCTGATTATATAAAAAATGTATGGAATTGAACAGAGCGCGCATACCTCTCCAGGTAGCGCGCTCTATCGTGTTGAAACTCTGTGACCAATTCAGTCCGAAATGAGAATGGCTTCTCTTTCCGCTGTAATCGGAGAATCAGAAGCGTGGATCGCGTTCTTCTGATCGCTTGTCTGATACTTCTTGCGAAGCGGGACGACAATACGTGTTCTTACCCGCTGAACCACGTCTTCGCCCTCACCTTCCACGAGAAGAAAATTCGCGAAACCTGACGACATCCACTCCACTAAGGGCTCATAATATGGCTGCCCTTTGTGTGCGATATAGAACTCAAGCCAGAAGTATCTGGTCCTTTGAATCATTTCGCAATAGACAATCTTCAGACAATTGTCTATCAGTAAACCAAGCAGCTCTTGGAACATGACACCGTTCCCGGAGCAGTCTGGCTTGATCACAATCACCGTTCTCGTTTTCAACTCGAACCTCCTATTTGTACAACCAGTGAAAGCATACCCGACTTTTGGCTTTTGTCAATATCATTGCTTCACAAACAAATACCAGTATAATTAATCAGTAATAGCCGTTGCTTAATTAATAAATAACCATGCGCATAATCGAAGACGTAAAGCTTGATTATAAAGACGTTTTAATCTGCCCTAAAAGATCCACCCTCAGAAGCCGAAAAGATACGGATATTGTCCGTGAATTTAAGTTTAAACATTGTAAGCGAATTTTGAAAAGCTTCCCGATTGTGGCGGCCAATATGGACGGCGTTGGCACCTTTTCGATGGCCCGCGCCTTCTTCCCTTTTAAAATGATGGTGGCCCTTCATAAATACTATTCCATTGATGAACTCAAGAAATTCTTTGAAGAAATCGGCGAGAAAAATGCCCAATATGTTTTCTATACAACCGGTATCGCCGATGAAGATTTTGAAAAAATGGAAAAGTTTTCAAAGAAAGTTAAGAAAGGTTTATTGCAAAATATTTGTATCGATGTTGCGAACGGCTATACCGAGCGTTTTGCTGACTATGTAAAAAGAGTTCGAGAAAAATTTCCTGAAGCGCTCATCATGGCCGGAAATGTCGTTACCGGTGAGATGGTAGAACAGCTCATTCTATCTGGAGCTGATATCGTCAAGATTGGTATCGGTCCCGGCTCCGCCTGCCTTACTCGCCGGATGACTGGCGTGGGCTATCCCCAACTTTCCGCCGTTATAGAATGTGCCGATGCGGCCCATGGTATGGGTGGACGTATTTGTGCTGATGGTGGCTGTGAATATGTCGGTGATGTGGTCAAAGCTATCGCGGGTGGAGCAGATTTTGTCATGAGCGGCTCGATGTTTACTGGTCACGATGAAAGTGAGCAAGAAATTATCCACAAAGATGGTAAAGAGTATATGAAATATTTTGGCTCTTCTTCTGATGAGGCTATGAAGCGCCACTATGGCGGCACCAAAAAATACAAGACAAGCGAAGGTCGCGAAATCGAAGTCCTTTATCGCGGGGCTGTCGAGGGACGGATTCAGGAGCTCGAAGGTGGTTTGCGTAGCGCCTGTACATATGTTGGTGCAGAAAAATTAAAGGAGTTAACTAAAAAAACCACCTTCATCAAGGTGAACAGACAACTTAATCAGCTTTGGGAGAAATAAAGTTTAAAACTTCCGACTATCATAAGCCCAATGAAGCAAGGCTTGACGCTGACGCGGACGACAGAAAATATCGCCCGGACGACAATGATTTCTAATTTGCATAATATGTCGACGCATCATACGCCAGCGTTTTATCTGGCGCGTATCTTCGTCTGGTAAGCGCCGACCCATATAATAGCGACAGTACCATTCAAACCAACCCCGTGGATCATCTTTATAAATCCAGCCTTTTTCTTGCCAGACTTTAAGTGGTTGTGAAGCGTCAACACCAAATAAATTCAAGTCCTTGCTGTGACCAGGCATGCCCTCAGGATGAAGCTTGGCGCTATTAAACCAACTCGCTGGATACTCGGCTCGACAATCGCGCAAATATCGCCCACCAAAGACCCCGAGGATCAGCATTTCTTTTGGCGATAAATCCGGCTTGAAATCGACAGCAAAGTTACGCCCGACTGGCGCACTGCAGTCATAGGCGTAACCCTTCTGCATTTTGTTATTGACGAGTACTCGACGCATAATAGTTGAACAAAGCTTTGATACCAGCCAGATTTTGTTCCCACTCAACCGTCTCATGAGTCTTTAGTTCAACGGTAATCGCTGGAATATTGATTGAAGCTAGCCAATCCTCAGCCGCTCCCGAAATAGCATATGAATCAAAAGTTTCCGAAGCGGCATAACCTGAAGCTTTGGCATAAAGATTCATAATATTTTTTGTTTCCGGCAGCACACCACTACCACATTGTGATGCATAAACGGTGTTCGATTGACTATGCCAGAAGATAACTGAGACCGGTTTCGTCTTGAGCAGAAAATCGCGCATGGCTTTCGCTTCTGGTTCAGAGAAGGCGGCAGTACCAGCATCAACGACGTTTCCGCGCCAAGTACTTTTCGGCTGCCATTTACAATCAAAGTTACGATTAAGGTCAACACCATGGGCATTGAAGCGGCCCGCTGACTGATCACCTTTTGGCACATCAGTAAGAGCAAATCTACCTTCCTTGCCGATAATTTTAAAGACTCCATCTGGGTTAGCTGAGGGTATAACAGCCACAGTTAGGCCCGTAGGGACGGTGGTAGTACTGAGAGCGAGATAGTCCATAAAATTGTAGGCTAGAAGCACGCTATTCCACTCATAACCGCCGTGAATACCGCCGATGAAGACAATGTGCTTGGGGCCATTTCCATACGTATAGGCCTCAATTTTACGCCCTTCGACTGAAGTTCCGATAAGCTCATATTTAGGGCCAATAGTTACAGCTGGTGTTAAGACGAGCTTATGGGTGTTCTGATACCAGACAAACGAAACCCCACCGATAATTACAATCAAAATAATTAGCGCTAAAAGATAGCGCTTCATTATTTAGCGAAATACTTTAAAACGGCATCAATACCAGCGCGGTTCTTGGTCCACTCAGTATCGGTGTGATTGGTCAAAAGAATGCTGATGGTTGGAATATTTTTCTTGGCTAGCCAGTTCGTCATATCACCAGTCGTCTCATAGAAATCAAACTCCTCGTGTGGTTTATAACCTGAAGCTTTGGCAAAGACGTTGGTCAAGTTTCGAGTCTCGGTCAAGATACCATTGTGACAGCTTGAGGAAAAGACTCCGCCTGCCGCACTGTACCAAGCTAATACCGCCTTCAAGCTACGTGACTCGACATAATCGCGTACCGCGACAGTTTCAGGCTCAGAGAAAACGCTTACACCACCGCTAACGGCTTTATCCTGCCACTTAGCATTGGTCTGCCAATCACAATCAAAGTTACGGTTAAGGTCGACATTACTTGCGTTAAAGCGAGCAGCGGCCAATTCACTAGCCGAAGTAGTAATACCGGCAGTTGAGAAAGTGGCAGTGGTAGTGCTGACGATTTTTGCTAGACCATCCGGATTCACCACAGGGATAACTGTTACTTTTAAGTTGGCAGGAATAATTGTGGGATTGGCTTTTAAATAATCCATTGTTTGGAAAGCAACAAGAGCGGTGTTCCACTCATAACCACCGTGAATACCGCCGACAAACAAAATCTCGTCTGAAGTGGTGGCGTCAATATTTCCGTAATGATAAGCGACGATATTTCTACCCTCTTTCGAAACGCCAAGAACGGTTTGTTCTTTGTTGACTGGGGCGTTGTTATCAACACCGGTCGTCTCGTCGGTCGTGGTTTGATCAACAGTGATAACCTTAGAGCTCTTAGTAAAATAATAAACACCCGCGATGATTAATAAAATAACGACGATCGCAATTATTGTCTTTTTCATAATACCTCTATTTTAGCATAAATTGAAAAGCCACGCTAACAACTGACATACTGACGGCTTTTCCTCAAATAGTGCAATCCGACAAAGGCGACAAAGACGAGGAAAAGAACTGAACCACGATACTGTATATTTTCGCCGAATTCGACAAGTAGATAAAAAGTGGAAAGCCAAACCAAGGGACCGATGATTGAGGCGGCCCTTTCGAAAACCGTATAAATACTGAAAAACTCTCCTTGTTCATCTGGCGGTGAAATTTCCGAATAAACAGTTCGAGCTATCGAGAAAACTAAGCCATAAGACAATCCGCTAATAGCGACGACGACGAAGACTAACCAGGGCAAGGTTGGCATTAGAGCAAACGCCGCGAAGCATAGAGCATATAACAGAGCTGAAGCGTGGAGAGCGGTCTCTTGGTTTCCTAACTTAAGAGCGAATTTGTTACTTAAAAATCCACCGATGACAATAAAGACAAGGCCATTGATACCAATAAAGGCTACAAACTGATCGGAAAAGTCGAAAATCTTTTGTACATATAGACTGATATAGAGCTGAAACGTCATGATGGAATTTGATAAAAAAGCGTAACCGACAATAAAGTAGAATAATCGCCTATTAGCAAAAACTTTATCCAGAAATTCTCGATACGAAAATGACAGTCCACTTGAACTATTTACCGTCTCCTCTTGGCAGAAAAAAGGAATAGATATTAAAGCAAAGATAAGTCCGCCCATAAATAGAGCCAGTGGCTTACCGCTTAAACCAAATATAACAAGCGATGATCCGATAACGGGTCCCATAATAAGTAAAGAAATGGCATTTCCAAGCTGGCCATAACCCATACCAGCACCCGAGACTTTCATATTGGTTTCCGGCGTAGTCAGGCCTCGAAGCATCGCCGAATAAAACACATAAGAGCCCTGGAAGCATACTTGAAAAAGAATGTAGAAAAACGACAGAACATATAACATGAAGAAGCTCAGCGATTCGAGCTCTTGGATCAAAAAAGCAATGACAAAAAGAGAAAGCACCATCAGAATCGAGGAAATCTTGATCAAATATATTCTGCGACCCGTTTTGTCTGACCAGGCTCCCAAATATGGCAAGGTAAATAGTAAGATGGCTGTAGCGACCGAAGACGAAATACCGAGCCAGGTCTCTTTGGCTCCGCGCTCAGCGAGCATCAGTGGATAGTAAAAAATCAATACTACTGAAGCAAAGGAGTTGGCGAAATCGTATAGGTACCAGAGGCGGATTTTTTTCATGTGGTGATTATAGCATATGCCCCTCATCAAACTCGAAATAATCCTGAAGAATTTCTTCACCAGCCTTGATATCTCTTGAAGCAACCAAAGGATATTCGACGTCGTCAATTGTTTTATCAACAGTAATGTTACCTTCCTTTGCGTGATTAATAAACTTAACATTATCAAACGATAGGTGGTAATTATCAGTTTTTTTACTCCTAAAGCCGTAGAAGTTTATATAATTTTTTTCCCGTTGATCGAGCCTGTCAAAGTCAGCAGGGTTAATCTCCAAATCTAATTTTGGAGAAAATTTCCAAATTACTGTTCCTTTAGAAATGTCTTGGTCGGCAAAAAGACCGAGGCCGTGAATCTGACTTGTCTTAACTGTAGATTTTATAAGTAGCATAATTAAAATTCTTTACTCTCCCCCTCTGTCATTGGAATAAATTCAATGCCATTTGGTGGTAAAATCTTAGCCGGCCACACATGAGCTGAACCAAAACGTGTTCCATCGTGTACGGGAAAAGCAACCTTTGGTTTCAACATTAAAGCATAATCAATCGCCTCGCCAATATTCAGCCATGGGCCAGAGACTGGTAAAGCAAGAATTTCTACCTTCCTTTTAGGATCAGTAAATGCATCACCAGGATACCAGAGCCTATTATCAATAAAGAATCCGAGGTTTGAAGACTGTGGAATCGAGCTGTGTAGAACAGCATGCTTTTCACCAATACCACTTACGGCCACTTCACCCAAGAAAATACTGTCGCCGTTATTCACTTGGTTGTGTTTTACCCCCTCTTTATCTAACAGTTCACTTACGGAAATATTTGAATAAACAACGGCGCCCGGATTATTTTGTAAAATGGCTTTTAGTGACTCCACATGGTAGTGATCTTGATGTTCGTGAGTAAAGAGAATAAAATCAATATTTTCTAGCTTCGAATGAGCATCCACAGTATAGCTACCCGGATCAGTCAAAATCCTCTTCCCTTTAGTCTCAATCAATAAACAGCAATGTCCGAGCTTGGTGATTTTCATAATTAATCTAAATTCCAATTTTTTAACATATACTTCCCCTGCGTAGAAAGAAAATCAATCTGTTTTTTTATCTCCGATATATCTTCAGAATTTAGTGGCTCAAAACCATCATAGAAACCAGATTTCCTGTCTGGCAAATACATGCTCTCCGGCCAGGGTTGCTTTATTGCATCTGAGGCTCTGCCAAAAATATGTACGTGCAGATATGGTTTATCTCCGGTCTTGTATGCCCAGTTGCCCATATCGTGATAATTAACTTTTACTACTGGAATACCGCGATTATTCATTGCCGTTTCGAGTGCTTCACCAACAATAATCGTCAGCCTCATCAACTCAATAGCGACGCTGGGTGAAATTTTTGTTCTATCAGTAACTGATATGTCTTTCACTTTAATTCTAATATGCCCACCGTCGGTACGAGGCAAAAAAGGCTGCTCATGAGATTCAACAATAAAATTTTTTGACTCCAAAATTATCGCCATATTTAGTACTCTATCATAAACTATATATAGAAATGATTCTACCACAAAATGA
>CAIJXO010000007.1 GCA_903824735.1 uncultured bacterium
AGTTTCAAGAGAAGATTGAGATACTGAATAACAAATACAGAAAAACACTACGATATCGTAGTGCCAATGAAGTCGCGAGAGAGTATGGTATACTTAGTAGTAATTAGTAGTTGAGTTGCATTTCACCCCAAGATTTACAAGATCTCCTTAACTATAAGTATAGCATAAGTAAGTCTAAAAGTCAAGCATTTTCTAAAACCAAAAAACCTATATAATATCGGGATGAAATCAACAAAGAAAACAAAGCAGGTGGTTCTAATAGTCTTGGATGGTTGGGGATATCGCGAAGAGAAAGAACATAATGCAGTAGCAGCGGCCAAGACACCGGTGTTTAATGAGATTTGGAAAAAGTTCCCGCATACTTTACTTCAAGCTAGCGGCGAATATGTCGGTCTGCCAGATGGTCAGATGGGAAACAGTGAAATTGGTCACACCACTATTGGTGCGGGAAAAGTAATCGATACCGACTTAGTTCGTATTGCTAAAGCAATTAAGAACGACGAATTTGTTACGAACAAAGCTTTCGTAAATCTTTTCAAGCACGTCAAGAAAAACAAATCGACTTTGCATGTGAAAGGTTTACTTGGTACTGGTGGCGTCCACGCGCACAGTGATCATCTTTTTGCTTTTCTGCGAGCCGCCAAGAAAGCGGGTATAAAAGATATTGCTCTGCATATGTACACTGATGGACGTGATACTGCCCCACAAAGTGCTGGGAAGTTCTTAGAAGAATTGGAGGTGGTTTTGAAAGAGGTTGGTGTCGGACGTATTGCTACAGTCTCTGGTAGATTCTTTGCTATGGACCGTGACAACAACTGGGATCGAGTGAAGAGAGCCGAAGATGCGATGTTTGCGGGTATCGGTAAGATTTCCCAAGGTAAAAAAGCCTCAGCCGCTGTCAGTGAATTGTACAAAGCCGGAATTCTTGATGAGCACTTAGAGCCGATTGTTTTTCTCGATGAAAAAGGTCAGGCAAGTACAATTAAGAAAAATGACGGTATCTTTTTCTTTAACTTTCGCGCGGATCGTGCTCGACAAATTTCGAAGAAGATTTTGGAGAAGGTTAAGAAAGAAAATTTGTGTTTCGTGACTCTCACTGAATATGACAAGACTTTTAAAACAGCCGTGGCTTTTCCTGTTGTCGAAATTGAGACTACACTTGCTAAAGAAATTTCAAAAGCAGGTCTAAAGCAAGCGCACATCGCTGAGACTGAGAAATTTCCTCATGCTACTTATTTCCTAAACGGTGGAGTGGAGAAACCTTATAAAGGCGAAGCGCATATTCTTCTCGATAGTCGTAAAGACGTCGCGACTCACGATTTGGCACCCGAGATGCGGGCGGAAGCCATTGTCGATAAAGCAATTGAGGAATTAAAAAAAAGAACTAATTTTATCTTTATCAACTTTGCTAATCCCGATATGGTGGGGCATACCGCTAATGTGCCAGCGATAATTACTGCTGTTGAGACTGTTGACCGAGAGCTCGGTCGAGTGTTAGAAGTTTTGCATCAAAACGGTGGTGTCGCTTTTGTCACGGCTGATCATGGTAATGCCGAGGTTAACTTTGATACGAAGGCGAAAGTCAAACATACTTCACATACGATTAACCCTGTGCCAGCTATTCTGACAAATCAAGATACTAAATTGAGAAAGGGTGGTACTTTAGCCGATATTACTCCAACAGTTCTCGAGATTTTTGGTCTAAAACAGCCAAAAGCGATGACCGGACAAAGCCTTTTAGATTAGGTCTCTTTGTGCTATCATGCATTCATATAAACTAATTTAATTAAACTATGTTTTCTGCTATTTTAAAATTCTTCGATAAACTAGAGGACAAGGTTCGTGTTAGATTGAGCCATCGTTCCATTGTCTATGCCCTAATCGGCGGCGCCTCAACTGTCTTGTTTTGGTGTGGAGTTTGGCATACTGGTGACATCTTGATGCAAAAGGGAGGCATTTGGGGTGTGATATTTTACGAACCATTTACCATTGTTTGGACGGGCATAATCCTGCTCGTGACCGGTTTATTTGTTTCCAACTTCATTGGAGAAAGAATTGTTATCTCTGGTTTAAAGAAAGAAAAAAAAGTAACCGATAGGACCGAAGAAGAAGTCGTAAAAGAAGATAATAAGATTATTTCTTTAAATGCAAAAATTAACGCCATTGCGAAAGATGTGGCGGACTTAAGAGATGAATTGGCTAACAAGTAAAAAAATAATTTTAACCCATTCTGGTAGTTTCCACCCGGACGATGTTTTTGCGGTGGCTCTTTTGTCCATTATTCTAAAGGGTAGAATTAAAATAACTCGTTCGCGAGAAGAGCAGTTCCTGGCTGACGCTGATTTCGTTTTAGACACTGGTCATGTTTATAATCCAGACACTAATCGCTTTGACCATCATCAGGAAGGTAATGCAGGCTTTCGTGATGAGAAAATTTCTTATTCTACTTTTGGTCTTGTCTGGAAAAAGTATGGTGAGCAGGTATGTGGCTCTAAAAAAGTTGCAGACATCCTTGACCAGAAATTGGTGCAGATAATCGATGCCGATGACTGCGGGGTGATGGTTCATAAAGATGTTTTTCCTAATATCCACCCCTTTTTAATGACGGATGCCATTTATGCCTGTCGTCCAACCTGGAAAGAAGACGGCGATAAAATTGATGAATATTTTGTGAAAGCGGTGGATTTAGCTAAGATTATTTTGATTCGTGAAATTAAAATCGCTCAAGACAATGTCGAAGCAGAAGTCTTAGTTGCTGAGATGTACAAAAAGGCTAAAGATAAAAGAGTAGTTGTCTTCGATGATGAAAGATATTTTTTACCTAAGGAGTTACTTTGTGCTTATCCCGAACCTTTATTTGCTGTTTACAAAGACCGTATGAGAAAGATGTGGCGCATAGTGACTATACGAAAGGAAGAGACAAACCTTGAGGTGCGCAAGAACTTTCCACAAGCTTGGTGGGGGAAGAGAGATGCTGATTTGGTTAAAGTAACTGGGATATCTGATGCGGTGTTTTGTCGAAATCAAGGAATTTTCGCAGGAGTTACAAGTAAAGAGGGAGCGATTCGTTTAGCAGAACTAGCATTAATCCAAGACTAAAATGGCATTCGTTGATGAAGTAAAATTACATATTCGCGCCGGTGATGGTGGTTCTGGCGTAGTGCGCTGGTTACACGAAAAAGGTAAAGAGTTTTCTGGTCCCGCTGGTGGTAACGGCGGTCGTGGTGGCGATGTCTATGCTCGTGCGATCCGCGATATCGGCATTTTGCATAATTATAAAAACATTAAAGAGCTCGCTGCGGAAAAAGGTCAGGACGGTCAAAAGAAAAGCATGCACGGTAAGGATGGTGAAGATTTATACGTTGATTTCCCAATTGGCTCAGTAATTACTAATCTTGAGACGGGCGGAAAAGTATTTCTAGATAAAGAAGGTGAGACCAAGCTTTTGGCGAAAGGCGGTCGTGGGGGAATGGGTAATGAGTTTTTTAAATCTTCAACCAACCAAAGACCAATTCAATTTACTCCTGGTAAGCCAGCGGAGGGATATGACTTTTTTATTGAAGTTGAACTCGTCGCTGATGCTGGACTTATTGGTCTGCCAAACGCCGGCAAGTCTAGCTTGATTAATGAGTTAACAAATGCAAAATCTAAAGTGGGCGCCTATCAATTCACGACCCTTGAACCAGCCCTTGGCGATATGTACGGTTTCATTATTGCCGACCTGCCAGGATTGATCGAAGGTGCTTCAGAAGGAAAAGGCCTGGGTCATAAATTCTTGCGCCACATCAAGCGTACCAAAATGCTTTTTCATTGTCTGTCACTGGAAAGCACTAGTTTGATTACTGATTACAAAACGATTCGTAAAGAATTAAAAAAGTATAGTAAAGAATTAGCTGAAAAAGATGAGCTTGTAATTCTAACTAAAACCGACGTCTTAACGCCAAAAGAATTAGAGTCAGCCAAAAAGAAAATTGCTAAACTTAATCCAAATATTC
>CAIJXO010000008.1 GCA_903824735.1 uncultured bacterium
GAGTTTCAAGAGAAGATTGAGATACTGAATAACAAATACAGAAAAACACTACGATATCGTAGTGCCAATGAAGTCGCGAGAGAGTATGGTATACTTAGTAGTAATTAGTAGTTGAGTTGCATTTCACCCCAAGATTTACAAAGCACTCGACAAAAATATTTGAAAATAAAATAAAATGAAAAAGATTTTATTCATCATCTTAATCATCGTCCTCCTACTTGTCTCGGGGTTTATCTTTTGGTCTAGACTATCGCCTACAACTTATTCAAACTTTATAAAAAGATTTCCTCGTATTTGTTGTGCCGTCAGTAGATTGAATATTGTAAGAACTCAAGGTGTTCAGTTATCCTTTGCTACCTCTTCAGAGTCAATCACGAGTACTAACGGGCAGGTGATTATAAAAGACAATGCCTGGGCGGTTGAAGTGGCGCGCACGGAGAAGGAAAGAGAGAATGGCTTGTCTAATCGCCGGGCTTTGTATCATCAGCAAGGAATGCTTTTTGCTTTTGATAAGGCTGATTATCAAAGTTTCTGGATGAAAGATATGCTCATATCGCTTGATATGATTTTCATCGATCAAAATTGGAAGATTGTCTTGATTGAAAAAAATGCGGATCCGTTGAGCTTCCCGAAGTCTTATGGCAATAAAGTAAAATCAAAATATGTCCTCGAAATCAATGCGGGCGAGGCCGATTCTTTCGATTTACACGTCGGCGACCAAGTAATTTTTCTCAATAAATAATTTTTCGCATTTTTTTGCTTCAATATAGTCTTATACTGTAAGTAATTTTGGTGGAACCGCTTTACATTTTCCCATTTTCAATTTTCTTTGAGCTTTTTTCGAGTTTTGCTCTTCTTTTGTGTTTGCTTTCGGTGTAAAATTAATCCACCTTAAAATAATATTTAAGATATTTATAAGTTGGAGATAATTTTATAAAAAAATGATGGTGAAAAACTCAGTGGGCGGTAAAAAGGAAGTAAAGTTAGTTAAAAGTATTCAGAAGCGCGATGGTACTGTCGTCCCGTTTGATTTGATGAAGATTGTCGGCGCGATTCATAAGGCTATGCTCGTCGTTGACGAGGGCTCTCTTGAAGAGGCCGAGCTTGTCGCGACAAAAGTCTTTGCTGATTTGGTTCGTATCTCCAAAAAATATCCTAATTTTGTCCCGACTGTCGAGGGTGTGCAGGATTCCGTGGAAAAAGAATTGATTTTGGCCGAATACGTAAAGACCGCTAAGGAATATATTCTATACCGCGCCAAGAGAAATGAACTTAGAAAGGAAGTGACGGTCTCTAAAGAAATAAAAGAGGTGATTGCGGAGAGTAGCAAGCATTTCATCGGTTCATATCAAGAATTTATTTTCTACCAATTTTATTCTCGCTTCAAGGCCGATATCGGTCGTCGCGAAACTTGGATCGAAGCGATCGATCGTTTCATGGATTTCATGAAAGAAAATTTGAAAAAGAAATTGACCGACGCGGAATATGCGGAAATTCGTCTAGCCATTATCAATCAAGAAGTTTGTCCTTCAATGCGTTTACTTTGGTCCGCTGGTAAAGCCGCTCGCAACAGTAATGTGACTGCCTACAACTGTGCGTACATTGCGCCAACTTCATGGCAAGATCTTTCGGAGATTATGTACGTCTCGATGTGCGGAGCGGGTTGTGGTTTTTCTGTTGAGCCAGAGAATGTTGAAAAGTTTCCACAGATTGAAAAACAAAAGGGCGGTAAATTAAAAAAGGTTGTTATCGAAGATAGTAAAGAAGGTTGGGCCAGAAGTTTTGTCGAAGCTTGTACGGCTTGGGCAAATGGTGAAGATGTTGATATCGATTATTCAAAGATTCGTCCCGCTGGTGCGCCGCTTCTTACTATGGGTGGACGCGCTTCAGGTCCGGCACCACTACAAGAGCTCATGGCTTTCACTAAGCGCAAGATGCTCGCTCGTCAGGGTCGCCGTTTGACTACCTTAGACTTGCACGACATTATCTGCCAAATCGGTTTGATTGTGGTGGCTGGAGGAGTACGCCGTAGCGCCCTTATTTCTCTTTCGGTTTTGGACGATGCGGAGATGCGTGATGCCAAGAAGGGAACTTTCTGGCAAACCGAAGGTCAGCGCTCTATGGCCAATAACTCGGCCGTTTATGAAGTAAAGCCAACTGCCGATGAATTCCTAAAAGAATGGACAGCCTTAGTCGCTTCTAAGAGTGGTGAGCGTGGAATCTTTAATCGTGGTGATTTGGAGAAGCAAATTCCAAAGCGCCGTTGGGATAAGATTAAAGACAAAAAGCAGGTAGGTGTGAACCCTTGTGGTGAAATTTATCTTCGATCTAAGCAATTCTGTAACTTGACCTCAATCGTGGTTCGTCCAAATGATGATATGAAGAGCTTGAAGCGCAAGATGCGTTTAGCGACAATTCTTGGAACTTATCAAGCAACTTTGACTCACTTCCCATATCTGTCAAAAGAATGGAAAGAAAATTGTGAAGAAGAACAGCTACTAGGAGTTTCGATTACTGGTTATTATGACAACAAGATTGTCCGCGATGATAAAAACTTGTCTGACTTACGTCTTGAGTCAATTGTCACAAACAAAAAATATGCTAAAAAGTTTGGAACCCGACCTTCGACCGCGATTACTTGTGTGAAGCCACACGGAAACTCCGGTCAGCTTTTGGGTGTCGGCTCTGGTATGCATCCATGGTATTCGAAATATTATATTCGCCGTGTGAGAATTTCCGCTAACGATCCACTTTTGAAATTGGCGCAAGATCAGGGTGTGCCAATTCATCCCGAAGTTGGTTACTCGACCTCAAATGCTTCAACTATGGTGATGGAATTCCCATGTAAGGCTCCAGAAGGAGCAGTAGTATCCAAAGATGTGAATGCAATTGAAATGCTTAACGAATGGAAGCGTTTAAAGAAGCATTTCACCGAGCACAATCCTTCAGTGACAATTTATGTCAACGACAGTGAATGGTTATCAGTCGCCAACTTCGTTTACGAGAACTGGGATATTGTCGGCGGTCTATCATTCTTACCAAGAAATAATCACGTGTACCAATTAGCTCCTTACGAGGAGATTACGAAGGAAGAATACGAACGCCGTTTGAAAGATTTGGGACACTTGGATTTCTCAAAGCTTGTCACCTACGAACAGCAGGATCGTACTAATGGGGCAAAGGAGCTAGCTTGCGTTGGGGGAGTTTGTGAGATATAATATATATGCCTCCGTATTGGCTGACTGCCCCGCGTAGCGAAAGCGAAGTGGGGAGGAAAGTCCGAACATTTACCCCGAGGCTTTTGTCTTAGGGTAGTCCGGTAGCGGGTAACGCCCGTCCGTGGTAACACGCGAGGTGCGAACAGAGACGGATTTTTCTGAAAGGAAAAATCCGCCCCGTGGAGCGTAAGCGAAATGGGGCGAGTTCCTAGGGTAACCTAAGAGGTGCAACGGCTAAATCCTTACCTAAATGCAAGGTCGTGCTCCGCGGAGCTTTGCGAAGTGGAGAGTGCCGCTTGAGCCCAAGAGTAATTTTGGGCCTAGATAAATGGTCAGACATTCCGCTTAAAAACGGAAGGACAGGATTCGGCTTATAGGTACGAAGGCAATGTAAGATCGCTCCCTAAAGGGGCGATTTTGCTTGGTGGATTCTCGGAAATCCTGTATAATTAACATTAAATTTCATGGTCAAGAAGATTGCCAATTTTTTTAACAAGGAGATTACAGGTTTACACGAAGCTGCTTATTTATTGGCTTTTTTTACTTTACTGTCGAACATTTTAGCCCTCGTCCGTGATCGACTTCTAGCTTCAGAGTTTGGCGCCTCACACGCACTTGATATTTATTACTCTGCTTTTCGTATTCCGGATTTTATCTTTGTTACAGTCGGTTCGCTCGTGGCCATTTCCGTTCTTGTCCCATTCATAATAGAAAAGATTAACGTGAGCGTCGAGGAAGGTAAAAAATTTATCGACAATATTTTTTCTTTTTTCTTTCTCCTGATTATTGCGATTAGTGTACTAGCTTTCATTGTTACACCATATCTCGTGCCGATCGTTTTTAAAGGTTTCGCGGTTTCTGACTTTCCCCAGTTGATCGTTTTAACTAGGATTTTATTACTTTCGCCAATTCTTCTCGGTCTTTCAAACTTTTTTGGTAGCATTACTCAGGTCTACAAAAAGTTTGCTATCTATTCCCTTAGCCCACTGGCATACAATCTCGGTATTATTTTGGGCATCCTGGTCTTTTATCCACTCTGGGGCTTGAACGGCCTGGTTGCGGGTGTGATCTTGGGGGCATTGATTCATTTCTTAATCCAGGTGCCGTTCGTGTCTAAGCAGGGAATGTTTCCCAAGTTCAATCTACACTTTGATTTCAAAAGTATTCGCCGGGTTATGCTGATCTCGGTTCCTCGGACTTTTACTTTGGCCATTACTCAGCTCACTACTCTTTTCTTGGTTTTCATGGCCACTTTTATGGAAGACGGTTCAATTGCCGTTTTTAACTTTTCTCTAAATTTACAATCAGTGCCACTGTCGATTATTGGTGTCAGCTATTCGATTGCCGCCTTTCCGACTTTGGCGAAATATTTTACGAGTGGAGACCGACCTAAGTTTCTGGCAGAGATTGTCACTTCGGCTCGACATATTATTTTTTGGTCGATACCGCTTAGCGTCTTGTTTATCGTGCTTCGTGCTCAAGTCGTCCGTACGATTTTAGGAGCGGGAGAGTTTAGTTGGTCAAATACACGTCTTACCGCCGCCTGCCTCGCGCTTTTTTCTGTTTCCGTTGTAGCCCAAAGCTTGATCCTACTTTTTATCCGCGGTTATTATGCGATGGGGAATACGCGCAAGCCACTTTATATTGGAATCATTTCCGGAGTTTCTATCATTATCTTTTCCTATTTAGCGGTCGAGTCATTTGCCGCTTTTCCGACCTTCCAGTATTTTACCGAGGCGCTTTTCCGTATTCCCGATATCCAAGGCTCATCAGTCTTGATGCTACCGCTCGGCTATACTCTGGCGGTTTTTGTGAATTGTATTTTGCTTTGGGTTTACTTTGGCCAAGAATTTGTCGGCTTTACCAAAGCGCTCCGTCGCACTGTTTTTGAAAGTTTCTCGGCCTCGATTGTGATGGGCTTTGCCGCCTATCTTGGTCTAAATATTTTCGATGATTTTTTTAATCTTGAAACCCTACCGGGCATCTTTATGCAAGGACTTTGCGCGGGCATCTTGGGTATCATCGTTGGCATTATTATTCTTTATCTTCTCAATAATCAAGAAATCAAAGAAATCTGGAAAACTTTGCATCACAAGATTTGGAAAGCAAAACCATTGCCTGTGGAAGTTACGGAGATTTAGTTTGGGACGTATCCCCACACGCCCCACTGGTGTTAGAATAGGGTTATGTCTCGTACTTCTAAGTTTGGAATCAGGGAGCTATTGAAAAGTTTCCCCAATGACAAGATATGTCTTGAATTCATCTTTGACTCTTTGCATAGC
>CAIJXO010000009.1 GCA_903824735.1 uncultured bacterium
GTTTTTAGCACCTCGAATTTCGAAATGCAAGTGTGGACCAGTAGACTTACCGGTATTACCAGAATAACCAATAAGCTGACCCTTCGTGACCGTCTGCCCGACAGACACCAAAGGATTACTCATGTGTCCATAAACAGTCTGTGTACCATTAGGGTGCTGGATCGCGACATACTTACCATAACCACCATTGTAACCATCACTCTTACTAATAATTACAATACCCGCGGCGGCGGCGTAAAGAGATGAACCGACTGGCATACCATAATCGACACCATTGTACCCGTGCAGGCTCTGAGTCTTCACACCGACAGTGAATGGCTTTTGATAATAACCGGCGTACTCTGGCCCGCCAGATGATGGCACCAATTTTGCGGTTACGCCATTTGTAGAAGCAGACGGTCTGGTCGAGAAGGACATTTCGCCGTCGGGAATCATGACCTTTGTCCCGACAGCCAGCTTAACGCCAACTTTAATATCATTGAAACTAGCAATTTCATCGACATCCCCGCCGTATTTCTTCGCAATACTTGCGAGCGTATCGCCAGCGACGACTGTATGAATTACTCCGGACATAGGCAAGATGATCAAGGACTGGCCGATTTTTAGGGTCGAGCTGCGAGCCAAATCATTGGCCCACAAAACAGTGTTAGTCGAGACATCAAACATCTCAGCAATCCCCGCCAAGGTATCGCCGCTTCTGACAATATAAATACTGATTTGACCGTTTGAGTTATCAATCACCTCTGGCGCAGTGGTGGATGGGCCGACTTCTGGCAATAGAGCTTCGTTACCGACGGTAGTAATATTTGCCTCAAGCTTAAGAGAGGGGTCGGGGGTAATAGCGGGCTCAAGTAGGGCAATGTTTTGAGAATTGGATTCGACAGCAGATTCAATAAAAGTATCCGATTCCGCCGACACAGTTGACCCAGAGAATATGTCCCCAATAAATGACAAAATGCCGGCGTGAGACACGGACGGCATCGTCAAAAAAGCCAATAGGAATAAGCTTAAAAACGGTATCTTGATGTATTTAAGTAAAAACATAATGGAGGTGATTGTCCGGGCAGAAATGACGGTAAAAACAACAAAATCACCTACTAGGACATACTACCACAAAATTAGCTTTGAAACAAGGTGAAGACGTTGCCTGTGGATAACCATTACTGTGTTATGATAGGCCAATGAATGATTACCTAAATAGCCTAAACCCACGCCAGAAAGAGGCGGTTTTACATGTAAATGGGCCACTTTTGGTGTTTGCGGGTGCCGGAGCGGGAAAAACCAAAACAATAACCGCGAGAATCGCCCATCTTATAGCAAACGGAGTAGAGCCGCGCAGTATTTTGGCTATAACCTTTACGAACAAGGCCGCCAAAGAGATGCGTGATCGCCTAAAACTTGGATTTGAAGCAGAAAAGCCCTTTGTCAGCACCTTTCATTCACTTGGGGTATTCATCTTAAAAGAAAACAGTCGGGAAATTGGCTTAACCCGTCATTTTTCCATTTTTGATAAAAGTGATTCGCAAAAAGCCGTGAGAGATATACTCCAAGACTTTGGGCTCGATACCAAACAACACGAACCGGGCAAATTTCTGAGTATAATCTCGCGCGAAAAAGGGAATCTAAAAAACGTCGGGGATTTTCTCGATTCTATCCGTGGTGAAAACTCGACTAGCCATCATGAGCTCGTCGGTCGGGTTTGGTCAGCTTATGAAAAAAGACTAAACGAAGAAAAGGCTCTTGATTTTGATGATTTACTCTTGAAAACCTATAAACTTTTGAAAAATCACCCAGAAATTCGAGAGAGGTATCAAAAGTTGTGGCAGTATATCCATATCGACGAGTATCAGGACACTAACCAGGTTCAATACATGATTGCTAAGCTTCTGGCCGAGAAGAATCGTAATATCTGTGTCGTGGGGGATATCGACCAAAATATTTACAGCTGGCGCGGAGCAGATATAAAAAATATCTTAAATTTCGAAAAAGATTATCCCGATGCAAAAGTTGTCCTACTCGAAGAGAATTATCGTTCAACCCAAAATATTTTAGCGGTGGCGAATTTGATTATCAAGAAGAACACCAACCGCGTCGAGAAGAATTTGTTCACCAAGAATGTCGAGGGTGATAAAATTTCTCTTTATTGTGGCTTCAACGAAACAGAGGAGGCGCATTATATCGCCAACAAAAGTAAAGAATTAATCGAACAGGGTATACGTCCAAGCGACATCGCTGTTTTGTATCGAGCAAACTTCCAGTCACGAGTGATCGAAGATGCTTTTTTGACCAAAAGTGTCCCATATCAAGTCCTCGGAACTAAATTTTTTGAAAGAAAAGAGGTTAAAGATATTATTTCTTTCATTCGCGCTGGGCTAAACCCGGAAAGCTTGACCGACATTAAAAGGATTATCAACGTACCCGCACGTGGGATAGGTAAAGTAACAATTTTAAAAATATTTTCGGAACAACGAGACACTTTGCCCGCAGGGATGAAAGTAAAGATCAATCAGTTTTTTGCATTGCTTAAAAAAATCGGTGACTCGGCGCTCGATCAAAAACCATCAGCGGTGGTAAAGTTTGTAATCCAAGAAAGTGGCATCGAAAAGGAGCTAAAAGATGGTAACGATGAAGACAAGGAAAGGCTGGAAAACATGAGGGAATTAGCCACCCTAGCAGTAAAATATGACCATTTACCGATTGGTGAAGGTATTGAAAAACTTTTGGAAGAAGCCGCTCTCGCCTCAGACCAAGACAGCCTGGAAAAAAACGAAAACGCCGTGAAACTTATGACCGTGCACGCCTCAAAAGGTCTTGAATTCAATTATGTTTTTATCACCGGTTTGGAAGAAGGACTTTTTCCACACGAAAGAATGAATGCTGTAAAAAATAAAGAGGATAATGAGGAAGAGAGAAGACTTTTCTATGTTGCCGTGACGCGAGCGCGCCAAAAAATCTTTTTAACTTACGCCAATAGCCGTACAATCTTCGGTTCAACGCAGATGACGGTACCATCACAATTCATTTCCGACATTGACGAACAATTCCTCGAATCGGATCAGACATTTGAACATCGGGAGAAAATAATATATCTTGAGTTATAAGAAAGACCATGCAAAACATTCCTGCCAAAAAGTCTCTCGGTCAAAACTTCCTCAAATCCCAGGCGGCGCTCTTTAAGATGATTGAAGCGGGAGAGGTGGGAGCTAACGATACTGTCCTCGAAGTCGGACCGGGGAAAGGCGTGCTCACAGAAAAGCTCCTAGAAAAAGCACGGATGGTAATCGCCGTAGAGAAAGATCATCGTCTGATTGAACTCTTGCAAGAAAAGTTTGCGACAGAAATCACGGCTGATAAATTAGTGATTTTACATCAAGACATTTTGGACTTTTCCGCTAAGGATTTCGGTCTAAAAAATAATGATTTTAAACTGATCGCCAATATTCCATACTACATCACCGGACAGTTTTTACGTAAGTTTTTAGAAACTGACTGCCAGCCGGAGAGGATTATCGTCATGGTCCAAAAAGAAATTGCCCAACGTATTGTCGCGAAAGATATAAATGGCAAGGAGGGTGGTAAAGAAAGCCTATTATCAATTTCTGTAAAAGCTTATGGGCGGCCAAAGATGATAATGAAGGTAGGGAA
>CAIJXO010000010.1 GCA_903824735.1 uncultured bacterium
CCAAAAGATTTGACCTTCATTATAACCTCCTTGAGTAAGACCTATCTAAAATAAATGGTAACACAATTTAGAATTAAATCAAGTTAAAATTTGGTAAAAATAAAATTCTATGCCATACTACAAAACAAGATGAAATTATTAATTGTAGAGTCACCATCAAAAGCTAAAACCATTTCCAAATATTTGGATGGCAAATATGAAGTGCGCGCGAGCGTAGGGCATATTCGTGATCTGCCAAAAAGCAATAAAAAGGCCATTGATATTCCCGGCGGCTTTATTCCCCATTATGAGATTTCTCCCGGCAAAGAAAAAGTGGTAAGTGAAATAAAAACCCTGGCTAAAAAAGCAGATGAAATATTATTAGCGACTGACCCAGACCGTGAAGGTGAAGCTATTGCTTGGCATATCAAAGAAGCCGTGGGTTTAAAAAATCCAAAACGAGTAGTTTTTTATGAAATTACCAAGGACGCGGTGCAAGAAGCCATGAAGCATCCCCGAGATATTGATGATAATTTGAAACAAGCTCAGGAGGCCCGCCGAGTTTTAGACAGGTTAGTGGGTTATGATTTATCTGGTTTAATTTGGAAAAAAGTACGTTATGGTTTATCAGCTGGCCGAGTTCAGTCCCCCGCTCTCCGTATAATCATGGAACGAGAACGTGAGATAAGAGCTTTTATACCAGAAAATTTTTGGGTTATTTCTGCTGATACCCAAACAAAAAATAAAGATGGTCTGCAACTGGTATGTTCTGAAGAACCCCGAGATGAAAAAATAGTCGATAAAATTTTGAGTGTTGGTAAGAATAATAAATGGCTAGTGTCAGATGTAACAGAAACAGAAGCTAAGCGGGTAGCTCGCGCTCCTTTTACTACTTCAACTATGCAGCAAACCGCCAGCTCCCGTTTAGGCCTGGCTCCTTCCCGTACTATGGGTATTGCTCAAAAACTTTATGAAGCGGGTCTTATTACTTATATGCGTACAGATAGTGTAAATTTGAGCCAAGTAGCCCTGGGCCAGATTTATAATTTGATTGAGAAAAAATATGGTAAAGAATATTTACAGCCCCATACTTTTACGGCTAAAAGTAAAAATGCTCAGGAGGCTCATGAAGCTATCCGCCCGACGGATATTAACAATATAAATGCGGGTGAGAATGAAGAACAAAAAAAATTATATGATTTGATTTGGGCTAGAACCATGGCTTCCCAGATGACTGATGCCAAAATAATGCGCACTAAAATATTTGTGCAGGTAGGAAGTAATGAGGAAATTCCAGATTTTTGGGCTAATGGTTCACGCCTACTTTTCCCCGGCTGGCTTTCCGCTGATCCAGAAGGCACCGGTGATGATGTGATTTTACCAAAAGTAACTGTGGGTGAAGAATTAAAATTAGTAAATATTAATGCGGAAGGAAAACAAACGGAACCCCCAGGTAGATATTCCGAAGCGGGTTTGATCAAAGAACTGGAGAAAAGAGACATTGGCCGTCCGTCCACTTATGCGTCTATTATTAAAACGATTGAAGACCGCGGTTATGTAGAAAAAATAAACAAGGCATTAGTGCCCACTGACACTGGTGATGTGGTTAGCTCTTTTCTAGAAGCAAATTTCCCAAATTACATCAGTGATACTTTTACCGCCGAGATGGAAGATAAACTAGACTTGATTGCGGAAGGTAAAGCCGAATATTTGAAAACCTTAAAGGATTTCTATGGACCATTTCTAAAAGAAGTAAAAGCTAAAGATAAAATAGACAAAATAAATAATTTTGGTGAGGCTGATCCTAAATTCACTTGCCCGGTTTGTAGTGGGCCAATGATTATCAAGCTAAGTAAAAACGGCAAGTTTTTAAGCTGTGCTAAATATCCAGATTGTGCCGGAGCCCGAAAAATTACTGGCGAAGAAATGGCTGGACCAAAAGAAACCGGTGAAGACTGCCCAGAATGTAAAAAAGGTAAACTGGTTCTCCGCGAAGGAAAATTTGGCCAATTTATTTCTTGCTCTAATTATCCTAAATGTAAATATATTAAAAAAGATGCCGAGCTAGAAAAACAAAACAGCACCGGTGTAGTTTGCCCGGTCTGTAAAACCGGCATGATGACGGAACGCCGCGGACGCTTTGGTATTTTCTACAGCTGTTCCAATTATCCAAAATGTAAAAATGACATCAAAGCCAAACCAACCGGCAAGCTTTGTGATATGTGTGGCGCTTTGATGATGGCCGGAACTAAAACTATCCCCGAACGCTGTTCGGTCAAGACTTGTCTAAATCACAATCCGCATAAGATTGGAAAAATTGCTTAAAAATTAAGTTGAGTCTATACTAAACATATGACCGCCAAAGAGATTACAGCTCTAATGGATTCACCTACTGTCGAGGATATTGCCTTGATTGAAAAAGCCTATGCAGTGGCAGAAAAGGCTCACCGCGGGGTACTACGAAAATCCGGCGAACCTTATTTCAATCACGTCTTTGAGACCGCCAAAATACTGGCGGAAATAAATATGTGCCCACAAGCGATTGCGGCTGGTTTTCTGCATGACTCCATTGAGGACGGCGTACTGACCGAAGAAGAGATCCGAAAAGAATTTGGCGAGGAAATTTTATTCTTGGTCCAGGGCGTGACCAAGCTTGGTAAATTAAAATACCGTGGCGCCGAGCGTCATATGGAAAGTTTGCGCAAGCTTTTCGTCGCCTCAGCCCAAGATATTCGTGTTATCATTATCAAGCTCTGCGACCGCCTGCACAATATGCGCACCTTGCAGCATGTCCGTCCTGACAAGCAAAAAAGAATTGCGCTTGAGACTTTGGAAATCTACGCCCCGCTCGCTTATCGTCTCAGTATTCGAAAGCTTTCTCGTGAGCTCGAGGATTTATCTTTTCCCTATCTTTACCCTGAGGAATACAAAAATGTAAAGGAATTAGTGAAGCAAAAAAGTGTAGAGACCCTTCCCCATCTAGAAAAATTTATGAAGTCGGTCAAGAAAGCCTTGGCAGAAGAAGGATTAACTAATTTCAATACCGACTATCGTCAAAAAGGACTGTATAGCCTAAGTAAAAAAATTATCCGTAAGGGTGGTGAAATTGAAAAAGTCTATGACATTTTAGCCATGCGTATTTTTACCGAATCAGTTTCTGATTGTTATAAGGCTTTAGGAATAATTCATAGTAAATGGCGACCGCTTCCTGGACGTATCAAAGATTATATTGCCGTACCTAAGCCAAATGGTTATAAGAGTATTCACACCACGGTCTTTACTGGTGATGGTGCAATTGTCGAGATTCAAATCAGAACACACGAAATGCACCGAGCGGATGAATACGGTATCGCCTCATATTTACGCTACAAAGATCTGAAAAATGTACAAAACAAAGAGCTTGGTTGGTTTAATCAATTCTTACCGAAATCAATCAACAATCTAATCCACTCTACTAAAAGTGATAAACCGACACCAGCCTGGATCAAGGAACTAGCCGAATCACATCTCGCAACAAATGGCGAAGATATGATGGAGGATCTCAAGACCGACTTTTTCAGCCAGCGTATTTTTGCTTTTACACCCAAAGGTGACGTCGTGGATTTGCCTCTCGGTTCAACCGTGGTGGATTTTGCTTATGCTATTCACTCCGATATTGGTAACCATATCTCAAGTGTGATGGTGAACAATAAAATCGCCTCCCTAGATAAAGAACTACAAAATGGTGACTGCGTGGAAGTAATAACTAAAAAAGGAGCCAAGCCAAATCGTAAATGGTTGGATCACGCTAAGACCTCAATGGCCCGCAAGCACATCAAGGCTTCTCTAGGAGATAAAGCTGAATAATTAGACGACGAAGTTATCGACTGAATAAAGCTCGTCAGTATTGTCTTCTTTTTCTTTCTCTTCTGGTGAGCGATCGTCGACAAGTGGCGTCTCATCAGTTTTCTTATTCTCCATTGCCGCTAGAATAGTCTGCAAATCCTCATTGGAAAAGAAATCAATGGTAATCTTGCCGCCTTTTTCTTTGCGCTCAATGTGAACGCGGGTGCCAAAAGTATGTGCCAATTTTTCTTCTAATTCAGTCATCTCCGGATCTGGCATTCTTTCCACTTTACGAATACGATCAGTGGCGATTTTACGAGCAGACATCTCGGCCTCGCGCACGGTCATTTTACGGAATAGCATTTCCTTGAATAGAACCGCCTGCTCTTCTTTACGATCAGCGAGCATCAAAAGTGGACGAGAGTGTCCTTCGGAGATTTTACCTTCGGTTAGGGCTTGTAAAATTTCTTCTGGCAAAAGTAAAATACGCAAAGTGTTCGAAACATACTCACGGCTTTTGCCAACCTTCTTGGCAATATCAATGTGTTTAAATCCAAACTCCTTAGCTAAGCGATCAAAGGCTTTCGCGCGGTCCACTACATTCAAATCTTCTCGCTGTAGGTTTTCAATAATAGCGAGCTCGAGTTTTAACTGATCAGTCTCTTCGCTATTGCGAATCAAAACAGGTACTTGAGAAAGACCGGCGATTTTCGAAGCACGCAAACGACGTTCACCAGAAATAAGTTCATATTCAGTCGCAAGTCCCCCTTCGGGCTTTTGAATTTCCTTACGAGTCACTACCAAAGGCTGTAAAATACCGTACTGACGAATCGAATCGGCTAAATCGCGGAGCTTGGCTTCCTCAAATTCCTTGCGGGGCTGAAAAGGGTTCGGCTGAACCTTTTCAATCTCCACCCAAAATATCGAATCACTAAAAAATTGGCTTACCATCCGACTATTCTAACATACTTTATTTTTTGGCCAAAGTAAGCTAGAATCACTCGTATGCCGGGATGGCGGAATTGGTAGACGCACACGACTCAAAATCGTGCGGAGAAATCCATGAGAGTTCGATTCTCTCTCCCGGCACATGCAAAATAAGCTCTCAGTGAAACCCAAAGTCTTGGTTATTGTGGGGCCGACGGCGACCGGTAAAAGTGACCTAGCGGTCAAGCTCGCTTTGAAATACAACGGTGAAGTAATTAGCGCTGACTCACGCCAAGTCTATCGTGGTATGAATATTGGTAGCGGTAAGATTACCAAAGAAGAAATGAAAGGTATACCTCATCACCTACTTGATGTTGCTAATCCTAAGACGACTTTTTCGGTGACACAATTCCAAAAGCTGGCTGAAAAGAAAATCGCGGAAATATTAAAAAGAGATAAACTGCCGATCATTTGCGGCGGTACAGGTTTTTACATTGATACTCTGATTGAGGGAAAAGTTTATCCGGCCGTTAAAGAAAATAAAAAACTACGGGCAATACTTGAAAAAAAGAGTACAACTGATCTTCTAAAAATACTTAAAAAGCTAGACTTAGATAGAGCAAGTAATATTGATATTCACAATAAAGTTCGGCTTATAAGGGCCATAGAGATCGCTAAAAGCCTCGGCAAGGTGCCGAAGGTGAAGAGCAGTCAACCATACGAGGCCACCTATATCGGCCTGGATTTGGCTGATTTGGCCCTTAAGGAGCGTATTAGAGCCCGGCTTCTAAGGCGTCTAAAACAGGGTATGGTGGCCGAGGTGGCTCGTTTACACCGAGGTGGTGTCTCCTACCACCGCCTAGAATCTTTCGGCCTGGAGTACAAAAACTGCGCTTTATTCTTGCAGAAGAAAATCTCAAAACAACAGCTGATCGAAAATGTTTTAAAAGAGAGTATACAATACGCCAAAAGACAACGAACTTGGTTCAAGAGAAATAAAGCTATCGAGTGGAGAACTTCTTGACTAGACTTTGAAACAAATCCCCCTTCTCTTCAAAATTCGTCCACAGTGAATAGCTTGGTGAAGCACATGAAAGTAAACAAATCTTTCCCTTTTTTGTGTGTGTAAAAGCAAACTTCACCGCCTCTCTCATATCTTTTGTTTCAAGAATATTAAAACCTTTGGTTGATTTTAGAATATGTCGACCACTATCAGGAAACAGGACAATGTTTTTTATCTTGGCTTGGCGCAGAACTTTCTCTAGTTGACGAAAATCATAACCGCGGTCTTCCCCGCCCAAGAAAATCGTGTCGACATCTTTTAAGGCTTTGATTGCCATAATGGTCGACTCGGGCGTAGTCGAAATCGCATCATCATAAAAGCGAATACCCGAAAATTCACCGACAAGCTCTAAGCGATGCGGTAACGGTTTAAAGTTTTTTATGGCTTTTTTAATCGCG
>CAIJXO010000011.1 GCA_903824735.1 uncultured bacterium
TCACTTACATCTACACATTATGGGAGGATGGAATCAAGCTGAAACCACTTATTCAAACTAACTTTTTTAAGCGCCACATTTTCTATTTTCTTGGTCCGCGTATTTACTTTTACTTCCAAAAGTCCCCCGCTCATTGTATCGGGTGAGAAGTACTGATCGAAAATAAAATTACCCAAGCTGTAGATGATATAAGAGTCGCGGTATTTTTCTAAAGTTTCGACGACGTGCGGATGATGGCCGATGATCAGGTCAGCACCGGAGTCGACGGCTAGTTTGGCGTATCTTTCTTGGTAAACGTTCGGTAATTTTTGATATTCTTCACCGAAGTGAAAAGATGCAATTACTATGTCGCTATCTAATCTAGCTTTCTTTACTGAGTTGATAATATTTTTATCAGAAATTACGGCGATGCCCGGATAAGTCGAGCTACTTTCGACGCCGCCTGCGTTAAATTCGCTAAAGCCCAAAACGGTGATTTTCACCCCAGAAACGTTAATTTGAGCCCCACTATAGGCCCCAGGGCCGTCAAAACCGCCACCAGCGTACTTTATACCACTTGCGGTCAATCTTTCTAAAGTATCAGTAAAAGCCGCCTGGCCCCAATTAAAGATGTGATTGTTGGCAACTGAGACGACATCAAAACCCGCCACTTTTAAAGCCGAGAGTGACTGTGGTTCCATGCGGAAAGAATAAATACCACCTTCGTCCATTCCTTTATCTGACACTGGACCTTCTAAATTTCCAAATAATAAATCATACGCCAGCAATTTTTCTTTAACATTTGCAAAAAGCTGGGAATAATCAACGCCAAAATTTTTATAAACAGAATATTTTACTCCCCGATCGAGCATGATGTCCCCCACGAAAGCCAGGACAACATCCTTTTCTTTCACTACAACATTTTCTCTGACTACGGCAGCGGCAGGTTTTACTGTATCTGACTTAACCGAACTAACTTTAGTTGAAATCAAAAAAATAAGCGACAAAATCAATAACACTAGTGAAAATTGTCTGGAGAATTTAGCCATTGATAGACAAAAGCAGACTTTCAAACTTTTTAGGATTCAAACTTTCGCGGCCAACGAGCAAGCCCTGCACTTCGCCAAGGGTAAGTAGGTCTTTAGCGTTTTTATGACTAACTGAACCGCCGTAAAGAATCGGAATCTTCATTCCTTCGACCGGACCATAGATTTCAGCTAAAGCCTTTTTTATGAAAATTGAGGTCTCATGTAAATCACGAACGTTCATAGCTTCATCGTCACTTTTACCAATCGCCCAGACTGGTTCGTAGGCGACAATCAACTTTTTCAAATAGCGTTTAGGAATTTTGTTTAAAGAGTTGATGATTTGATGGCGCAAAAACAACAAATAATCTCCGTGCAAGTCTCGGGTTTTCTCGCCGACACACAAAATGACTCGCAAGCCAGTCTTCAGAGAAGCTGAGACTTTTTGTGAAACAAGTTCATCGGTCTCACCTAAAGCCCGGCGTTCAGAATGGCCCAAAATCACGTATTCGACACCAGAACTGGTGAGCATAGTCGGAGAAACTTCACCGGTATGAGGACCTTTGACTTCAATTGAAGCATCTTGAGCGCCAAAAGAGACGACTTTCTTTTCTTTATGAGAGAAATCCGTGAGCCAGGTATAAGGCAAGCACAAGACTACTTTCACTTTGCTGGCTTTCTTAAGGGCCACAACCGAGCCGGCATAAATTTTCTCGGCTTCTTTATAAGTTTCTGGATTCATCTTCCAGTTTGCCACCACCAATGTTTTAGCTTTTACCATACGAAGAATTATAACATTAAATGTGTTAAAATGGAGCGAGATATGAAACGAGGATTTACTCTAGTTGAAAGTTTGATTGCCACGGCGATTTTTGCCTTACTTGCCGGTGTCATATACCAAACTTCGGCCTTGCTTATTCGAACGGTCGGAGCCTACCGCGAAAATGTCACGATTTCAAGCCTAGCAAACGAATATATGGAGGTAGTACACAATCTGCCCTATTCGAGTATCGGTACATCAAATGGCGCACCCTCTGGACCCTTGCCAGATTCACCGAATTCAGCTACCACAACAATCAACGGCACCGACTATCAAATATATTATGCTGTCAGACTGATCGATGATACGGCCGATGGTACAGCTGAAGGTATTGGTCAAAACCATGATGAAACTCCAGCTGATTATAAACAAGTCAAACTTTTCATCAAGAATATCAGAACTGAAAAGCGCTACAGTTTTCTCACTAGTATTACTCCAAAGGGGTTAGAGGGTATGGACAATGGCGGGGCCATCGCGGTCAGCGTATTTGACGCTTCTGGTAGGCCAGTGTCAGGCGCAAAAGTAAGTATCAGTAACACCGTACTAAATCCCGATATAAACATACCGGACCTACCGACCGATTCAGCCGGTAAGCTTGTTCAGGTAGGCCTAGCGACGAGCTCAAATAGCTACCATATAACCGTGAGCAAGGATGGATACTCGAGTGACGCAACTTATCCAGTGACAGGAGCTAATCCAAGTCCGACAAAGCCAGATTGGACAGTGGGTGCGGGTCAAGTAAGCAATGTCAGTCTCGCTATCGACAAGCTTAGTGACTTAATAGTAAATACCGTGGACACTAGCTGTGCGGTACTACCAAATATGGATATCAATCTAACTGGAGAAAAGATGATTGGCTCAGGCTTACCAAAGTTCAACCATGATTATACTTCAAACTCAAATGGTGTCATCACACTAAATAATATCGAGTGGGACAACTACATACCCCTATCACTTGAAAGTAACTACACTATCTACGGCACGGCGCCGACAAACAGAGCCAAACTTCTCCCAGACACCGAGCAAAGCTTCACCGTCCTACTTGGAAACAAAAGTGCTAATAGTTTGTGGGTTACTGTCTTAGATGACTCCACAGATACTCCGATCGAAAATGCTTCAGTAACGCTTGAGAGCAACAATCCGAGCTATGGTAAAACCAAAATCACTGGCGGAAGTGTCTGGAGTACCTCAAATTGGGACTACGTCACTGCCGATGACTTCCTTAGTGTCGAAGGAGAAACTTACGCTCTGAGACTGCTAGATTATAGTGGCACTTTTGCCTCGAACGGTTCCTTAGTATCTGAAATTTTTGATACCGGATTTGCTTCGACTAGTTATCGAACATTGTCTTTTGAGCCACAAACCAATCCCGCTTCGACCACTATCAAATTCCAGATTGCCACTAGTGATACCAGTACAACCTCAACTGTTTGGAATTACCTCGGCCCTGACGGCACCGCTGGGTCATATTACACAGTTCCGAATAATGATATCGACAGTCCTGATGGACGATATGTCCGATACCGAGTCATGCTGGAAACTGAAGATACCAGTAAGACACCCGTCCTGACTAGTGTAAATATAAATTATGTTTCAAGCTGTCAAACTCCAGGGCAAGTTTTTTTCTCCGGCCTTAGCGCTGGATCAGGCTATGGATTAGAGATAAGCGCCACCGGGCACAGTACACAAAACGTCACCGATATAAGTATCTCGGGTAATGATAAATATGAAATTAGACTACAATAAAAAAGAGCGAGCTGGATTTACACTCGTCGAGACAATTATCGTAATTTTTATTTTTACTATTTTAGCTCTTGGCGTTAGTTCTCTATTTACACATATTTTTACCAGCTCTCGTGATCGTCTATCGGCCATAGACGATATTGATCAAAGCCGTCAGGTCACCAGCTCTTTTATAAATGAAATCCGAGTCGCTTCGGTCGGTAACGATGGTTCATTCCCGATTACCTTAGCCGATGATGATCAAGTTATGTTCTTTTCAAGTTATGGACAAGCGACAAATACACAAGCGCGAATCAGATACTACAGGGCGACGTCCACACTATATAAAGCTACAGTGATTCCGACAGGATTACCACTTACCTATGATTTAGGTACCGAAAAGATAGTAGCGGTACAAAAAAATCTATCGAGTACAACCTCACCCCTCTTTTATTATTACGATGGGGATTATATGAGCACGTCCACGGCCCTGACCCAACCGGTGAATCTAACCGATATTAGATTTATCAGAATTAGTTTGAATGTCGACGATCATTATACCGTAAGCGCTGGGGCGTCGATTCGAAATCTAAAGGATAATTTGGGAAATTAAATGAAAAATAGTTCACACATTTTAAAAAATAGAGGTTACGCGATTATTTATCTTATCGTTATCATCTTTATTTTCTCAGCGATGCTTCTGCCGATCGTAAACCTTCTAGCATTAAAAATGAAGGTGATCAAAGGTGCAACACACCGCGAGCAAGCGCTACAGATTGCTGATGCGGGTGTAAATTACTTCCAATGGCACCTCGCTCATTTCCCTACCGATTACATTGGTGGCACGCATGACTACATCGATAAAAATACTGAAGAAAAAATTGGTGAATTTACTTTAGATATTACTCCGCCTGAAACAGGCTCAACTATTGTGACCATCAAGAGTACTGGCTCCACCGTCGAGTACCCAAACATCAAGAGAACCGTGACGGCACGATACGGTATTCCATCACTCGCCAAATATGCTTTCTTGAGTAACAGTGTGGTCTGGATTGGTGATACTGAATCGGTGAGCGGAGAGATGCTAAGTAACGACGGTATACGCTTTGACGGCACGACTAATGCTCCTGTGCAATCAGCTAAAGAAACTTATACCTGTTCCGCTGGGCAAGGCAATCCACCATGCCCAACCTTAAAAGATGGTGTCTGGGGTAGTGCCACTCAAGCAGTAAAGAATCTCTGGAAATTCCCCGTTCCTGCGGTTGATTTCTCTGCGTTAACCGCGAATCTGAATGCAATAAGTAGCAGTACAGAAAACCAATGGCTGCTGCCTCCGAGTGGATCTGGTAAGCATGGATATTCTCTGGTATTCAATTCCAATGGCACAGTTACAGTCCGTACCATTACCTCACTCAAAAATACCCCACAAGGCAAGGATGTGAATGGATACTGGCACACTGAAGATCTAGACTATCAAAACACGGCTGAACTGTTTACCGATAGCCTGCCAGAGAATGGCCTCATCTTTATCCAAGATAATGTTTGGGTTGAAGGAACAGTAAAAGGAAAAGCTCTAGTAGTGGCCGCCAAATTGCCCTACGATCAAAACACTGCGCCGACAATTTATATACCAGACAATATTGTATACGACGCCAAGGATGGCACGAACAACCTTGGTTTGATCGCCCAAAAAGATATTGTGGTGACATACAATGCTCCAAGTAATTTGGAAATAAATGCAGCTCTGGTCGCGCAGAACGGCAGTGTACAGTTTTATTATTATCAAAGCGGTAATGTACTGAGGGTAAAAAATCAGATTACTACTTATGGGTCCACAATGTCGCACGGTCAGTGGACTTGGTCTTGGGTAAGCGGCGGGACAATTGTATCCGGCTACCCCACGACAAATTCAATATACGATAGCAACCTCCTATTCAGTCCACCGCCGAGCTTCCCGCTTTCTTCTTCGGGTTATGAACAGATGGATTGGCTAAGCAACTAGACTAAACATTATCCATCACCGAGTAGATTGGAGTGACCATGGAAAGGGCAAAGAAGCCCACGGCGGCACCGATAATAACCATCAAGACCGGTTCAATAATCGTCGATAAATCTTTAGTTCTTTCATCCACATCATTTTCATAGAAAATTGCCACCTCAGACAGCATGGCGGCCATATTACCAGTCTCCTCTCCCACCCCCATCATTTCACCGACAAAGGTCGGATAGAGTTTAGGGTGTTTCATAAATACCGAAGAAATATTTTCACCCTTCTCAACAACGGTAGCGGCCTCCTCGAGAACTTGGCGATATAAATGATTGCCAACTATGTCTTTCGTAATATGAATCGATTCTGCCACCGGCACACCGGCGGTCAGCAGAGAAGAAAGTGTACGAGCGACGCGCGCCGCATTGGCTTCCATAATTAATTCGCCGACAAGTGGCAGTCTGACCACCACTTTATCTCTTAGCTTTTTACCTACGGCAGTTTTAGCCGAGAAATATACACCAAATACAGCGACTAAGATTGCAATTAAGGCCAAGAACCAATGTTGAGTCAGAAAATCACTAATACCGATAATCACTTTGGTACTAAAAGGTAATTCGGTGTTTAATTCTTTGAATGTCGCTGTGATGCCTGGTACCACAAAGATAAACATTAGGATACCGACAATGAGCATAACCGAAATAATGACCGCGGGGTAAATCATCGCTCCTTTAACTTTTTTTTGTAGGCGATAAGTCTTGTCCATCTGTAGGGCGACATTGGCCAGGGCGTCCGCTAGTCCACCGCTTTCTTCCCCTGCTTTAGCCATTGATATGAATAGATTGGAAAAGATATTAGGGTAATTCTTCATCGCATCACTGAGCGTCTTACCCTTCTTAATCTCTAGGTTCAAACCCTCGACGACACTCTTAAAACGGGCATTATTACTCTGCCTTTCAATCACATAAAGAGCGCGAGACAAGGAAAGTCCGGCTTTAGTCATTGCCGATAGATTCTTAGCAAACGAAATCTTTAGAGCAGTCGGAACATTGCCCAAAAAACTGAAAAGCTTGTAGAACACCTTTTCAAATTTGGCTCCACCGATTTCTTCAGCCGAGACAAGCATATTCCCCTCAGTCTTCAAATCATTATACAAAGTAAATTTACTCTGAGACTCCATTGTCCCCTCATATCGCTCGCCAGTACCTTTTATTGCTTTAAATTTGAAACGCATATAAATTATTCAGAAATCACCCGAAGCACTTCCTCGATGGTCGTCGTCCCTTGAGCCGCCTTGAAAATACCGTCCTCAATCATACTAAGCATGCCCTCTTTTTTCGCTTGTTCGTTTATTACATTATCTGGTTCACCACGGACAACTAAATCTTTGATGGTCTGGGTCATCTTCAAGACTTCGTTAATACAGATTCGCCCGCTATAACCATCTTTTGAATCAGCTGAAGGTACGGGCTTGTAAAATGGAATTTTCTCGATGGTATCTTTTTCACCGACCACTTTTTCTTTCCTTAGAAATTCGACAACTCGTTTTAGGTCGACAACTTTTGAGAGTGATTCAACTTCCGATTTAGATAAGAAATACTTTTCTTTACTTTCGGTTAATTTACGAAGTAAGCGCTGAGCGATAATAACTTTCGCGGTTGAGACAATCAAAAATGGCTCGATCTTCATATCGATCAAGCGAGGCATAGCACCAGCGGCCGAGTTCGTATGCAAAGTTGAGAGCACCAAGTGACCGGTCAATGCCGCATTAATCGCGAGCGATGCCGTCTCATTATCACGAATTTCTCCTACCATAATAATATCTGGGTCCTGGCGCACCAGTGAACGCAAACCGCTAGCAAAAGTAAAACCGATTTCTGGTTTGACCTGGGTCTGGTTTATACGATTCATCTGATACTCGACGGGATCTTCGATAGTCGAAATATTTACGTCTGGTGTATTTAAAATGTCTAAGATCGTGTAAAGAGTAGTGGTCTTACCAGAACCGGTTGGACCAGTGGTCAAAATAATACCAGTAGTCTGTTTCATGGCATCATGCAAAGTCTCAAGGGCGTCACCGTGGAAACCCATAGCCTCAAGGGTAAAACCGGAAGCGTTCTCGCGCAATAAACGCATAACGGCTTTCTCACCAAAATATGTCGGCAAAATCGAAACACGGAACGAGACCTTTTCGTCATTGACCTCAATCTTGAAACGTCCGTCTTGTGGTAATCTTTTTTCGTCGAGCTTCAGACTGGCCAAGACTTTTATACGCGCAATGACGCTTGTGGCCACGCTTTTAGGTAAGATCATAGCATCGTGCAAGATACCATCAATACGATAACGGATTAGAAGTTGATTTTCGAGGGCTTCAACATGAATATCTGAAGAATTCTGCAAAATCGCATGCTTGAGCAACGTATCCAAGATTCGAATGACCGGCAGGTCTTCCGCCATCTTTTTCAAATCACCATCGACACTCATATTTCCCCTACCTTCAATCAAATTTTGTAATGCCGTTGCGTCTTTTTGAATAATGTCACCAAACTCTGCCCTTAAACTTTTCTGATACTGCAATAAAGCAATCTTGATTGACTCACTGTCAGTCAGGCGGGGAATTATTCTTAAACCGACTTTCTTTTTAATGAATTCAACGGATGAAAGATCTTTGGTATCAAGCATCGCCACCTCCAAAGTGTCCCCCTCTTTCTTGAAGGCAATGGCATTGTTCTTTCTAGCGACCGGTTCAGGAATCAGAGCGAGAACCTCGGCTGGAATCTTCACATCACGCAAGCTAACAAAAGGGATACCGAGCACATAAGCCTCAGCGCGGCGAAAATCGTTTTCACTTATCTTGCCACTGTTCACAAGCACATGGCCAGCACTCAGTCTATTTTTATTAGACATCGCTTCAGTCTGCGCCGCTTGATAGTCAGCTTCCGTCACGAGCCCAGAGTCTAAGAGAAACTCTTTAAGTTGTTTTTCTTGATCGGTCATCTACAGTAATTATACCGTAGATTTTATATTTCGTTAAGGTCGCCAGGTAGGACGACAGAAGTAGTGGCGGTAGAATTTGCACCACAGTCCCAAGTTAAGCCGGGGGTGGTTGAAGAGAAGGAGACACTAACAGTCTTTAAACCGACGGTCGTAAAAATCTTATCAAGCGTATTTGCCGAACCAGCAGAGATAGGAGTCCCATTCCCCTCTACCACGGTCCAGTTTCGAATATAACTTGAGTCTAGCTGTCCGCCTGAAGAATTAGTTACTTCCCATCTCGTATTTGTATTTACTGCGACCCTATCATTATCTGGTCTAGCGTCGACTCTCACAATTGAACAGTTAGGAATGTGTACTGTCGGCTTAGCTACAACGGAGGCATCACTACAGCCCACTACTTTAGAGATGCCGCTCGAATTTGTTACCTCCACAGAAACTGACTTCGTTCCGAGACTGTCAAACGATTTGCTTGCAGGATTACCGCTAACGCCCGTCAGACTATCCACCCAAGAATAAGTGTAGGTGCCTGCTACTGAAGGAATTACCGTCCAGGTAATCACGTCATAAACATGAAATGGACCTGGATTGACTAATATACACGAAGCGGTAAAACCGCCCGGCGTCGCTACTACTGGACCACCTGAGCCGCCCGTACCTCCTGAACCTCCGGGGGTACCAGGAGTACCAGGATTTTCCGGTGTACTAGGAGTACCGGGGGTACTAGCTGTGCCACCGATATTTAGAATGTAATAGCTATTACTACAATCCCGAGGTGGTGTTATAGTTCTACCTAAGTTTGCAAGAGTAGCGTAATCTTTAGCGACACCCTCCGCGTCTCGGCGATGGTTTACACAGTTATCATTACACCAAAGCTGAAGAACAACTGGAATACTGACTCCTCCAACATTGAATGTATAACTCTGAGAGAAAAACAGTTTAAATGCAGATGAGGATGGGGCGGGTGTAGCTGCTTTTGCCTTGGCAGCTGGCGCAGATGGCGCAACAGCTGCTTTAGGTGTAACGTGCTTTTCGACGACTTTGGCTATAGCTGGGTGCTTCTCGACTACCTTTGGATGCTTCTCAACATATTTGGCAACAGCATTAGCGATTTTACCGGCTTCAACATCGGCTCGGGGAGTAAAAACCGTGAAGATCAAAACGAAACAAATAACAATATACCCAATATATTTATAATTATTTTTCATTTTTTAATAAATTAAGTTGATTAGTAATATTCTTTTTTGTCTCGATCTTTTCCGCGGCGCTAAGTGTAATATCCTTATCGACTATTAATAAGGCTTTTTCGTACATCTCTTTGGCTGAAACCTTGTTATCAAATGTCTGTAAAACTAGCCCGCCGAGGCTTAGTGCACTCGTTAGATTTGGGTTAATTTTATTGGCGGTACTTATGAGGTTAAAAATATTTATAACTTCGTTCTGGAAACCAGCGGGATCGCTTATACTCGAGATCAATAAGAAACGGGCTCGGGCTAGTTCGACATACGCCGTCGCCAAACTTGGATCATCCTTTATGGCCGCTTCTTCATAGGATTTAGCCATCTTAAAATCGTTGCCGAGTATATAGACCACGCCCAAAATCTGCTCTGCGCTTGCTTTCAATCTCAAGTTTTGGGTAGCTCCAATGGCTTTTTTAAGTAGGACCACGGCCTCATCTGTCTTCTTGTCATTCAAATATATTTTTGCCAGATTAATCATCGCCGCATCTAGATTAGGATTCAAAACTAAGGCCTGGCGATAGTCGCTTTGGGCTTTAGTCATTTCCCCCATCAAACCATAAGCATGGCCTCGGTTACTAAAAGTCAGCGCATTCTTAGGATCGAGGGCAATTGCTTTATCGTAGGCGGGAATAGAATTCTTGTAGTCTTGCAAAATCTCGTATGCATAGCCCTTCAGACGGTAGGCTTCAGCATTATTTGCATCGAGAGCCAAGATTTGATCAGCAATCGTAATTACTTTCGGCCCCATTTCAACTTCTCTACCCTCAACACTTCCCTGCTGATTGTAAATCGAAGCAAGCATAATCAAAGCATCAATATCTTTTGAGTTCAAGGATATTCGAACATTAGTTTCAGCAATAGCCTTCTCAAAATCATTTTGATTAAATAGAGTCGTTGCTTGCTCAAGATGATCTGGAACACGAGTCGCCTTCTCAATAGCAAACAAGGCTCCAACAATCACCAAGATGATAACGATTGTTATGATGGTTTTTTTCATAAAAAAATTTAATAATAAATAAAACAGTAGACTTTATCTACTGTTTTATTATACCACAAACTAGCTTTTATAGTTCAATCAATCCACCAGTAAGAACAGCCGTGGTCCCGGCCGGCCTGTTGTCATCGCAAGAATGAACATCTAGAGGATTACTTTTGGAAACAAAACGTACCCTGACTTTTTTAGGCCCGACAATCGTAAAGGGGTAATTCAAGGTGTTATTATCCTGCTCCGGTACATCAATATAACTACCGTCACCCTCGGCGATCATCCAAATTCGTTTGTAAAATGAAGGAATATCTTCACCCCCATTTATTTTCCACTGGGTATTAGTACCGACCGCCACCCTATCTTTTTGGTCTACCATAGAGACCGAACAATCAAAATCTACAGCCATTTGGGCGGGGCATATATCATCATCAGTTGAAACCGTAGTATCAGAACCGAAACAGGTCCATCTCCAAGGCCCAGCTTCGTCGCCTTCTACTGCCCCAATAGATACACTGTCCGAACAGACACCACTTGTCGGTCTAGACTGATATGTAAGCGGCGGCGGAGGACAAATACCGTATCGTATCGGGCTGACTGAGACTGGAGCAGCACAAGCAACGGTAAGAGAGCTGACTGTATCACTGACCGTCGTGGTTGCGCGATATACACCCGCAGATGAATATGAGGTAGTGGCGACTTGAGTTGTCTTACCAGTTAAGCCGGTACCAAGCCACGAATAAGTCACCGGACCCAGTGCGCCAGAGACATTTGTGGTCCAGTTTACAGTTGTGCCTGTAGTGACGGTAGATGGGGTAGGTTGACAGGAAGCAGTTAAGGAACCAGTACATGCCGGAAGAGAATCGAAAGTAGTATTACGACAGACACCTAATATTGAATTAGTCTTTGGCATATCAGCATAACAGAACGGCATTGTGCCTGTAATTGGCGTATCGAGTTCGAATAATGCCATCTTATCTGTTTCCGGCCAAGCAGGATCGTTTCTCTCGTCAAGGCAAACATTATTCGTACTAGGATCGCCAGAACCATTATCATAAAATGGTCGGGTATCAGATGGAGTATTTTTGATTGCATATGTACCAACTGGAAACATTGGCACGCCGGCATTGGCTGTCATAATATAATTCTCATCAGCGTTATCTAATGTCGCAAATTCCCAGTTATTTCCATATTCACTTTTACAAAGTGCATCCATGTTGGCATATGTGGCAGATGTCTGTGTTACCTTAAACTTATTGTCAGGTGAAGCACAAGTGATACAAGGCTCCGAACAAGCATTTGGCCCCTTGGCAAGCTTCATGATTTCACAGTCTGAAAGGGCGCGACGATACAAAGCAATATCATCAATACTGCCGTTAAATGGCTGACCATTATTACTTCCTAAATCGTTTACCCCCGCAGAGTGTCCGATCCACATATTTGACCCCGCGAAAGGTTTTGTCGTCGAGGTACTGGTGCTTACCAATTCTCCATTAAGCCACATCTTTTTAATCTTGGTCGCACTTGTCGTATCCCAAGTAACCGCCAAGTGATACCATTTATTTGCTTCCAGATCATTTGGAGAACGCAAGGTTCCGGCACTACCAAGGTCACATTGTATTCTATTTCCTCCCCAGTTGATGAAGCATTCATTTTGATTATTTGCTCCAAATATTCTTGGACTACTACCGCTCCAAGTTGAGTTAAGGGCCGACATCTTTATCCACATGCTGACAGTACCATTATCCGGTACATTTACACCAAAATCATTCGCCCCAGCAGAACTTCTGACGTAAGCCGTCGAATTCGGATAGATTGCTTTATCAAACGAAAGTGAGTTGGCATTGTTTACGCCGGTTGAATAAGCTAATGATGTACCGCCAGTATAAGTCCTAGTTGAACTATTAAACCCATTGCCACTATTTATAAGATTATTATTTACCTCAAGATAAGTATCAAGGGTCGGATCAGAGAGTTCTAGTGTCATACCCAAAGGTTTCACAATGTCAGTTGGCGAGTAGCAGGTACTACATGGCGTGGAACAAGCATTTGGTCCTTTTGCCATTTGCTTTACCTCACACTCAGATAAAGCTTTTGTCCAAATCGCAAAATCGGCCAACTTGCCGTCAAAAATATCGAGATCACCGACGTTGTTATCATACGCCCCGCGATTAGGGCTAGAGAAAGAACCGCCAATTCGGAAAAAATTCTGACCATAAACATAGTCGAGTGGGAGTATTGGCATATTTACCCTCGGTTTTGTGTCTTCAAGCACCCCATCAATATACAGTCTTAGTCCGTCGCTCGAACTGGCATAATTGTTCACCAAAGTAACGTGATACCACTCACCAGCGCCCCAGCTGGTTCTATCAGATTGGAGGTGGCCGCCTGGAGCCGACGCATCAGAATCGTTGGCCGCATCAATCTGAAACTTACCGGCATCAGTTGCATCTGTTGGGAATAAAGCCTCGAACTTTTGTCTTACACCAAACGGCCTCCCGCCCTTAGAATACGGAGATTGTGAAACTGATGTTGGAGTAATGTCATGATTTGGACTCATCCAGAAAGAAATAGAGAAGGAACTCTCTGGAAAACCAGTAAATTGCTGCTGGGGATAAGTCATTTCATTCCCCGCCGTATTTACACTTTTACTAAAATTCTTCGAACCACCAAAAACTGTACCTGGCTCGCTCTCTGAAAGCATAGCTTCCCAATTGGTCAAATAAGTCGCAACACTGATACCCTTTTGGTCTGAACAACTTCCCCAATTTGGACACTCCTTACTCGTGCCGACCGGCTTTAACGGCAGATAAGCTGCGAGACCCGAATAATCTACCCCGAATAATTCCGAAATCGGTAATGGCTCGTCAGTTGTCGCGTAACAAGAAGTAGTACAAGGGGGGAGACAAGTATTTCGGCCGACATACAAACTCTTTACTTCACAAGCTGACAGACCTCGAGACCAGATGGCTAGATCGTCCATGTTACCTTTGAAGTATTCCCAAGTTGCACCATAGACCGTATCCTTTCCAACCGAAATCATTTCTGGAAATGGATTGACGCCAAGACTCGACGCTGTGGATGAATTGACAACGTCGCCGTTAAGATAAAAATTGCTATTAGCACCCTGCTTCGTATAGCAGACATGATTCCAATTTCCATAAGCTGGAATGGGCGATTTAAATAGGCCTTCAGCTCTTAGATTGTTATTATTTTTATCAGTCTGCAACTCAAAGCCAGACCAGGTATATGTGCTTTCCCTACCAGAAACTAATTCCTGCATAACAGAAGAAGAGTAATCGGTCTGCTTATACCAAGTACAAACACTATAATTACCTGCCGGCATACCAGTTATTTGATCATTTACAGTCGACCGACTTAGACTATCATTTACACCATCAAAATATGCAGACTTACCCAGGTTGGCTGATACACTATCTGCTGTGAAAGTAACACTGTTATTATTTGTAAGATGAAAACCTCCCTTCGCGTCATTGGCGTTGGTATCAAATGGATAATAAGCTACCAAACCAGGCATATTAAGGCCGAAGATTTGAGTTAGTGATCTTGTTGTGGTGGCGAAAGTAGAATTATAACAAGTACCACTATTACATGAAGCGACGAAGGTCTTTATTACATCCAAATAGTTGGTGTAAGTCGTCTCGGCTTCCTCTAGGAGTTCAAACATCTGCAATTCATTAATAAGAACGTAACCTCTGTTGTCGTAGGCAGTAGTAATGTTCAACCTATAAGAACGATAACTAGTGTCATTGGCGAAAGTAAAAGCCTTAGCAACTCCTGACCAGGTGACGTTTGTCTGAGTATCGAGAGTGGTCCAATCTATTCCGTTGTCAGAACCCTGAAAGGTCCAAGACTTTGGCGCCACGGCTGAATAGGTAGGATGCACAAAAACACTATATTTGATTATCTTTTTGGAATTACCAGCGCCATAATCTAGTTTAAGCAAGGCTGGTAGTAAGGTAGTATTTTCCCAAAGACTCTCCTGGCCGAAGCTGTTGTCAAAAGCGTAATAAGCATAGCGATTAGCGTACTCTGAATTGGCGGAGGCGGTAGATGAGCCAGTAACATTCGCCGTCATTATCGGCGTGACATCAGTATCACCTGGATTCATATTTGCCGTCATCGTCGGTGTCACATCTGGACCGTAAGTCGTTTCGGTGCTAGTAAAACCACGAACCTTAAAGGTGTCGGATGCAGAAGAGTCGGCACTGGCATAAAAGTTGGTAGTAGATCCGACTTGAGAGAAAGGACCGGTCTCACTATTCTTGTAGATTTTAAAACCCGAGAGTCCATTCACTGCAGGCCAAGAAAGATAAGTGGTATTTGTATAGTCACAAGCATAAGAACAAGAGCTGACGGTCGTCACATTTAAGGCTTCACAAGCGGCAGAACCAGCAACTACACTTGTGGTCGTCGCCCAATTTATACTCGTAGCGTAACTCAGACCGTTTTGACAAGAGCCCCAGGTATTCACACTAGCTGCATAAGTACAAGCATCAGTGCTGGCCAAACCGGTCTGAGTATACATCATCAGTGCCAAGACAAAACCAAAAACCAACAGTTTCTTGTTTTTCATATTATTTTTTATTAATAAAATCTATTTTACTTTGAGCTATATTTACACACGCCTCTTTCATCCCTTCATTAAGGATTTTCTCACACGCTACAAGATCCCCCCGATTCACAGCGCTGGTGTAGGAAGTTGCATCACTGATATCAGTTTGACATTGCTTTTTCAGTGAATCGCTACGGAAGCAATCACAGCTTTTCGCATCACCAGTTTTCACGGCTGTCGCGATATCGGCATAAGGGGTACAAACTTTTTTATTTTTTGTTGTAATAAAATATACAGCGAGGGCGATTAATATTAAAGCTAAAATAATAGCGAGAAATAAATATATCTTTTTATTTTTCATATCTAATATTATAACACCGCCCTTACTTGACAGCAACCGAGGATTTGCTATAATTACTCAGTAAGTTAGTTCGCCCAACGGCGGACTTCTTTTTTACCAAAATATTAATTTAATAAACAAAAATATGGTTGATTTAAAAGTGTTAAACGCGGTTCTAGAACAGCTCGAACAAGAAAGAGGTGTGCCCCGAGCCAAAATGATTGAAGCAATTGAAATGTCTATGGCCACCGCCTATAAAAAGGAGTACGGTAAGCGTGGGCAGATTATCCGCGCCCGCTTTGACTTGAATTCGGGAAAAACTGAATTTGAGCAAGTTAAAGTTGTCGTGGAGAAAGATAAGGTAGTAATGAGCGAAGACAAAGATAAGATAAAAGAGGTTCCAGATGGTGAAGAAGAAGTAGTTTACTTTAATCCAGAACATCATATCCTACTCGAAGACGCCAAGAAAATTAAGAAAGGTATCGAGGCGGGTGAAGAAATGATATTCCCTCTTGAAGCTAAGGATGACTTTAGCCGCATCGCCGCACAAACCGCTAAGCAGGTCATAATCCAAAAACTAAGAGAAGCTGAGAAAGTCTCAGTTTTGGGTGAATACGGCAAAAAAGAGGGTGAAATCGTCACCGGTAGCGTTCAGAGAATGGAACGTGGCAACATTTTCATTGATATGGGCCGTGCCACCGCTATTTTACCATTTGAAGAGCAAATTCCTGGTGAAAGATACAAGCAAGGTGAACGCGTTCGTGCTTATCTATATAGAGTAGAAGAGACTCCAAAGGGTATTTTCTTGAAACTTTCCCGTTCTCATCCAAAATTCCTAGAAGAATTATTCAAAAGTGAGGCCCCAGAGATTGCCAGTGGTACCGTCGTGATGAAAGCCATTGCTCGTGAAGCTGGTTCCCGCTCCAAAGTCGCCGTTTTATCAAACGATGCACACATTGATCCAGTCGGTTCCCTTGTGGGCCAACGCGGTGTTCGTGTTGCGACCGTTATGAGTGAGCTTGGTGGTGAGAAAATTGATATTATCGAATGGTCAGAGGACCCAAAGAGATTTTTGGAGGACGCTCTTTCTCCAGCTAAAATTTTAAACGTTGAAATGAATGATACTGAGAAAAAAGCGACCGTTGAAGTCGCTCCCGATCAGCAATCACTAGCGATCGGTAAAGGCGGACAAAACGTGCGCCTAGCGGCCAAGCTTACTGGCTGGAAAATCGATATTAAGTCAAATAATCCACCAGTGGTTGCGGAGGTTGCCGAAGAAAAATAAAAACGCTATAGTACTTCACTGTATAGTTTAATAGTTATTTATTAATAGTTTTAATCAAAATATGAGTAATTTCATTATCTTCGCCTTGATCGCGGCTGTAATTGCGATTATCTATGGTTTGTTTTTAGCAAAATCTATTCTAAAGAAAAGCGCTGGAAACGCCCGCATGCAAGAAATTGCTAAGGCGATTCAGGAAGGTGCTGGCGCTTATTTAAATAAGCAATACAAGACGATTGCGGTTATTGCCGTGATTTTGTTCTTGATCATTGGTTTCATTCCAAAACTTGGTTGGGCAATGGCTATCGGCTTCGTCGTCGGTGCTGTTCTTTCGGGTTTGGCCGGCTACATTGGTATGAACGTTTCAGTTCGAGCAAATGTACGCACCACTGAAGCGGCTCGCAGCGGGCTTTCAGCTGCTCTATCACTTGCCTTCAAAGGAGGGACAGTGACTGGACTTCTCGTGGTTGGTCTTGCTCTTCTTGGTGTGACCGCTTTCTACGCTATCACGAAAGATATCACCGCTCTTGTCGGTCTTGGCTTCGGTGCTTCTCTTATTTCTGTCTTTGCTCGCTTGGGTGGAGGTATCTTTACTAAAGCGGCTGATGTCGGTGCTGACCTTGTCGGTAAGCTTGAGGCTGGTATTCCTGAGGATGATCCCAGAAATCCAGGTGTAATCGCTGATAACGTCGGAGACAATGTCGGTGACTGTGCTGGTATGGCCGCTGACTTGTTTGAAACTTACGCTGTGACTTCAGTCGCAACTATGCTTTTAGGCTCATTACTTTTCGTTGGATTTGAAAATGCTGTTATCTACCCACTAGCTATTGGTGGTATCGCTATTTTTGCTTCCATCATCGGTACTTGGTTTGTCCGCATTGGCAAGTCGCAAAACATTATGGGTGCTCTATATAAAGGTTTGATTGCCGCTGGTATTCTTGCCGCTGCTGCTTTCTACCCTATCACCAAAATGTTGATGGTAAACAATGGCACAGAATACTCAGTTACTGATTTGTTTATTTGTTCAATCGTCGGTCTTCTAGTTACTGGCGCTTTGGTTGTCATCACTGAATACTTTACTTCGACCAAATATTCCCCAGTTCAGTCAATTGCGAAAGCGTCAGTTTCTGGACACGGTACAAACGTTATTCAAGGTTTGGCCATCTCAATGAAATCAACCGCTTGGCCTTTGATTACTATCGTCGTCGGTATTCTTCTTACTTATTACTTCGGTGGTCTTTACGGAATCGCTGTCGCCGCTATGTCGATGCTTTCAATGACTGGTATTATCGTCGCGATCGACGCTTACGGTCCTATTACTGATAACGCTGGTGGTATTGCAGAGATGGCTGAGCTACCAAAAGAAGTACGCGATGTTACTGATCCACTTGATGCTGTCGGAAACACCACCAAAGCCGTCACCAAGGGTTACGCCATCGGCTCCGCTGGTCTTGCCGCTTTAGTACTTTTCGCTTCTTACACTGAAGAAATCGTCAAAGCTGGTAAAACTATTTCATTTGACCTAAGTAATCCTTTTGTTATCGTCGGTCTCTTTATCGGAGGTCTTCTACCATATTACTTCGGTGCTCTCTGCATGGAAGCCGTCGGTAAAACAGCCGGCAAAGTCGTCGAGGAAGTTCGCCGCCAATTCCGCGAGATCAAAGGTATCATGGAAGGAAAGGCAAAGCCTGATTATGCTCAAGCGGTTTCAATCGTAACCGGTGCTGCTATCAAACAAATGATCGCGCCGGCTTTGATTCCTGTTTTGACTCCAATCGTTGTGGCTCTAGTTTTCGGTAAAGAAAATGGTTTGGTAGTTCTTGGAGGTTTACTTGTCGGTTCGATTATTACTGGTCTCTTCGTCGCTATCTCCATGACCTCAGGTGGTGGAGCTTGGGACAATGCCAAGAAGTATATCGAGCAAGGAAACTTTGGTGGTAAAGGTGGCGACGCTCACAAGGCGGCTGTTACCGGAGACACTGTCGGTGATCCTTATAAGGACACTGCGGGTCCAGCTATCAACCCAATGATCAAGATCTTAAACATCGTCGCTTTGATCATCGTCGCGGTCTTAATCTAACCTCACCCCATCCCTCTCCTTAGAAAAGGAGAGGGGGAAGAAAAACAAAAAATCCACTTCGCTTGCGGGGTGGGTTTTTTGCTATATACTTAATGTATATGAAAAACACGAAAAAAATATTTGGCTCGCTTCTTTTATTAACTTTATTAGTCCCAGTTTTATCATTTGCTAAGGATGGTGAGCGTTTAGAAAATCGCGGTCCTAAAATTGACGCTAAACTAGAGCGCGCAAGCACAACCACAATGAGATTTGAAAATCGAGAAAATAACATTGAGAAAATTCGTACCCGCTTGGCCTCGACTACCGCTTCGACAACAGAGAAGAGAATGGAAAGATTAAATGATCGTCTAGAAAAACAGCGCGAGCAAATGGGCAAAGCTAAAGAGCGCTTACTTAACCGCGAGACAAAAATCATTGAGACCCTGACCAAGATTGCCGATAAGATTGCCACCAGAATCGATATCCTAGAAGGTAAAAATCTAGATATGACCGCCGCTAGTGCCAAGCTTGATGAAGCCAATGCTAAATTAGTAGACTTAACAGCCGAAGCCGACGTCCTATCGGCCCTAGTCGCAACGGAAGTTACTGAAGCAAACAAAGATCAATTGTTTACTGATATCAGAACCGCTCAAGATAAGATTCGAACTCTAGCTAGAGAAACCCACGCTCTTCTGGTCGATACAGTCAAAGAGATAACCAAGGTTCTACCACAAAGACCAGCGACAACTACTACAACTAATTAATAATTTAATAAAGCAAATAATATGGAAAACGTCACAGTAAACAATGCGCCAGGTGAACCAAAGTCAGGCGGATCGGGAGCCATCATCGGTGTCATTATCATCATAATCTTGATAGTAGCTGGTGGTTGGTATTTCATCGGTAATCGAGTAGAGCAAGTTCAAGAGCAGAAAGAGGCAGCCAAGACTCTCGAACTCAGTACCGGTACCTCAACTGAGGTTGGAGATATTGCTGACGATCTAAAGAATCTAGACGTTAATTCGTTGAATAACTAGCCACCACCTCCCCTCGCGGACTCGGTACTCCTCCTTAAACAAGGAGGAGATTCGGAGTTACTTAATCTAGAATACTCACGTCTGAATCCCCTCCTTATCCAAGGAGGGGTGGCATTCTGATGACGGGGTGGTGGGACAGGTTGTGTTTTCTATTTATTTTGCTAGACTCAAGGAATTATGAAAAATAAAGAAAATAAAACAAAGTTTAAGATTGCTGGTGCCAAAGAGCTACCGGATTCAGAAGTAGAAATCAGCGCCGAGATCGAAGCGAAAGATATCGAGAATTATCGCGCAAAAGCAATCGCTAAAATTCAGAAAGATTTAAGCTTGCCTGGTTTCCGACCAGGTCATGTTCCAGAAGCGATGCTCGTAAAGCATGTCGGTGAACTTTACATTTACAATGAGATGGCCGAGATGGCGATCAATGAAAGCTTCCCCGATATAATTTTAGAGAGCAAGGCCAATTTTATTGCCATGCCGAATATTCAGATCACAAAGATCGCAGAAAAGAATCCGGTCGCTTTTAAAATCGTCGGACCAGTATTACCAGAAATTAAATTACCAAATTATAAGAAAATCGCGAAATCTGAAAACTCTACCAAAGACGAACCAGTCGAAGCTACCGATCAAGAGCTCACTGAAACTGTCGAAGAGATACGCAAAAACTTTGCACTCCGAAATCACGAACACAAAGAGGGTGATGATCACGAGAATCTCCCCCTACCGGAATTGAATGAGGAGTTTGTAAAAAAACTTGGTAAGTTTGAAAGTGTTGAAGATTTCAAAAATAAGATTAAAGAGGGTATAAAAAAAGAAAAAGAATTTAAAGCAAAAGATAAAAAGCGTTTGGCGATTATTGAAAAAATAATTGCCGAGACTAAAGTTTCAATGCCAAAGATCTTAGTCGAAAGTGAACTACGAAAAATGCAGGCACAATTTGAAGATGATATTGCTCGTGCTGGTTTGAAAGTTGATGACTACTTAAAACATCTAAAGAAAACTAAAGAAGATTTAAACAAGGAGTGGATGCCTGATGCCGAAAAGCGCGCCAAACTACAATTAGTAATTACCAAAATCGCACTTGAAGAAAAAATCGAAGCTGATAAAACAGCAGTTGATAAAGAAGTCGATAATCTCTTGAAAGTATATAAAGATGCAACCGAAGATCGCACGCGCGCTTATGTAGAGATGATGCTGACAAATGAAAAAGTTTTCGAGTGGCTAGAAGCTCAGAAATAGAGCACTTGCCACAACCGCCGCGGTCTCGGCTCGTAAAATATTTTGACCTAAAGAACACAATTGAACATTGTGTTCTTTAAATAGAGCGATTTCCTTTTCGGTCCAGCCTCCTTCAGGACCTAAGAACAACCTCACCCCCGCCCTCTCCTTAACCAAGGAGAGGGGGTAAGATGGAAGACCAGGAGTGGTGTGAAACGCGATGGAAACCTCGTTTTGGCTTTTTGCTTGTGAAACAAGGGTTTCGAGGGTGTCATGTGGATAAATAAGGGGTAATGTTACACGGCCACTCTGCTCACTCGCCTCTTTTACAATTTTGTTTAATCTCTCAAGATTAATGTCTTTCTTTTCACTTCTATCGGACACTAGCGGGTGAATCTCGTCGACGCCAAGCTCAGTACACTTCTCGACAGCCAGTTCAAAGTTTCCTTTCTTAATTAAAGCTAAGTAAAGTGAAACTTTCTTCTTTCCTTCTTCGCTTTTTCTTTTATCTACTGTCTCAACTATTTTCAAAACCAATTCTTTTTTAGAAAGTGAAACAATTTCA
>CAIJXO010000012.1 GCA_903824735.1 uncultured bacterium
GCCTTGATCGCTGCTTTAATATTTTGCATGTTGTGCTGGCCGATCAGTGGTATTTCTTGACTCTTCAGTGGAATATTTTCTTTAAATGGAGTCTGAACCGCAAAGTCCCCCGCCTTCTGAAATTTAAAGATATTTTTCTTGGCTCGATAGTAATTTTCGACGGTGCCATGATAATTCATATGCTCGGGGAAAAGATTTAAAAGTAAAGCAATATTTGGTGAATATTCGATATCATCAAGCATATAACTTGAAAGCTCGATGACAAAAATTTCTTTGGGTTCAACTTTCTCAAGCAAAACACCGAGCATGGGATTGCCAATATTACCAATCAACCGCACTTTTTTACCAGCGGCTTTTAAGATGTCGTAGATAAGACTGGCGGTGGTACTTTTACCCTTACTGCCAGTGACGCCGATCGTGAAATTCTTAATCTGAGAAAAGAAAATATTGGTCGCGGTGACATAAGGAATCACAACTTTTTCCTTCTGAATACCAGGGGTCTTAATCGCCAAATCAAAGTCGCGCTGTTTGGCTAAATAATCTTTGTCCAAATCTTGATCGAGAATACCGATTTCGAGGTGTGGATAAGTTTTCTTTAAATACTTCTCAGTAATTTTACCCTCCTTACCATAGCCGAGAATGCAGACTTTCTTAACACCCAAGAAACGAAACGGAGTAGGAATAGTCGGCGCTGGTTGATTTTGAAGGACACGAGTGACGGCGGCTTGTGGGTTATCGAGTTGTGGCAAATAAGTTTTAACGACAATATCATGCCTAAATTTTTCCGAAGCTAAAAAGAGAGCGGCCTGAGATTCTTCGGGCGTACCGACACAATCAAGCGGTTTGAACTTACCGAGGCCTAAAAGATCGGCAAAAAGTGGCAGTAGCGAATCATCGGCAAATAGATTCTTTTTAAAGATACCCAGCAATTCTTCTTTGCTTAGAAAAGCTGACAAGATCAAAAAGACGAAAGCACATTTGGCACACTGACCGCACCAGAGAGAACTTGGGCGATCTTTGAAGGCTTTAAAATTGCGATTACAGCTCGAGAAGATTGGAAAGAATTCTTTTTGCTTAGCAAATAGTTGAACAATTTTAATCTCATGAAAACTGCGTAAAAGTGAGAAATAAATAATGTCGGGTGTTATAAACTTGCGCGTATAATCCTGAAGCATCATCTCAAATTCGACGAACTTGCTCCACTGATGATTGATTATCTCCCCTCGGTATTCGAGGTTACCAATCGTCGTGCTGTGTTCATTACCAGTGATGACATACTTATACTCATAAAGCGCCGCACTCAAAAGACCGATGAAAGCATAGATAACGGAAATCGGAATATGGCCGTTGTATGAACCTTCATGTGGTACAAAAATCTTTGGATCGAGCTTACGTTCGATTTTTAGGAAAGGTTTGCCGATGTGTTTAATCACATTTTCGGTGACTTCATCTCGCCTCTGAGTTTCAAGAAGAAAAGAAGTAAAATCCTGATTTTTTAATAGGTCCGCCGCAACCAAAGAATCTTTACCGCCACCAATACCAACTAGAGACCGGTCGTCGGCTTTTACTCGAACGGCCGCAGTTTTGGCCTTGGCATACGGAAATCTAGCAATCTTCTTAGGATCTAATTTGTTTATATAGAGAAACTCGCCCAAACCTCTGCGATAGACAGTGTTCCAAAAATCGGCTTGGTCTTTACTCAACTTAACTGAAGTGGAAACCTTGGTCGGCGCGTATAATTTGTAATAACTGATACCCAGAATAATCTCGAGTGGCTCTAGGAATTTTTCTAGAGTCTTGGAATCAATATTAGTCTTCAGATTCTTAGGTAAAATAATCGTCTCGACAAAATCTAGAGGTGGACGATTGGTAAATTCAAAGCGATAATTGAAGGTGAGAATCCCCTTTTTCTTATCAAAGTTATGACCAGCAAAACGAAATATTTTGGCGTTTGGCTTCATGCGGGAGATAGAGGAATCGAACCCCTAATATTCCTTTTGGAGAGGAATGTTATACCATTTAACTAATCTCCCTCGCTTCGCAATATTAGCAAAAATACCAGTAAAAAACCAGCTTTGCGCTGGCTTTTTAGATTATTTCTTTGATTCCTTGTGAACCGTGTTTTTCTTACACCATTTACAGAATTTCTTGAGCTCGATTTTACGCTCCACTTTCTTGCGGTTCTTTCGGCTCCAGTAATTGATTCTCTTACAGGTCTTACAACTTAATTTTATCAATTGGTCTTGTGACATATATGTATTTATTTGAGTCCCCACTATAGCTTATTTTGAAAAAAAAGGCAAATTGTTAGCCCGGGGAAAGTATCGCTACTCCCCCGGGCTACACAAGTGACCGTGCTCGGCTCTTCTTAGGCGAGCAACCGGTGCAGTGCGTCCAAGATGGGCACACTGTACTTGATCAAGACGATGACGGCGATGACGACGATCGCTACCAGCCCAACGCTGGCGATGCCGAAGCCGTTTTCTCCGTTCTCGTCTTCATAGTCCTCAGCTCTGCGGAACTGCGGTTTTTTCATCTCCCCTCCTCCGTTTGGTTTCCTAACTTACGGTCAGTTTCCCGTTTATCAATCATCTGTCTCTCGCAGTAAGCCAAGAAAGCAAACAGCAGGAAGAAAAAGATGATCGTGGCCGTAAATATCCTTGGATACCATCGTTGGACCATCTGACGATCCCACCTCAGGGTGCCTGGATATACTCGCTCTTGCATATGGACATCTCCTTAAAA
>CAIJXO010000013.1 GCA_903824735.1 uncultured bacterium
CAGGTGTCTTAATTTTTGCAAATCAATTATACATTGAATTGCTTTCTAAATTTTTCCTCAATTTTGTCCATTTTGGGACCGTGGTCGTAGCCCATTAAATGCACGCAGCCGTGGATAAAAAGATAAGCTAGAAAATTTTCATAAGCTCGGTCAAACTCCTTGGCCATTTTGCGCGTCTCAGAAAGGCAGATGAACATTTCACCAGAAGTCTTGGAAAGGGGAAAGCTCAGGATGTCAGTTGGTTTATTAATGTCCCGGTAGATTCTATTGAGTTCCTCAATTTTCTTGGGGGTAATAAAAACTATACTCAGATCATATTTTGATCCGAGTATAGCCTTCTTTATTTGGTCAAACTTAGTTTTAGACATTAAGAGCGCTTATTGTCTGCCATTTTACCCATCTTAATCAATTCCATTATTTCGGCCTTGCGGGCAAGATTTTTTAGGGTGTTTTTCTTTACTTTATAGAACGAAAGATCGCGCTGGCTGTAACGGCGAGAACGGACTTTTGGCAAAACGCCAGAGCCTTGCACTTTCTTAGTAAAACGTCTGATGACGCCTAGGTTATTTTCGTTTGGGTTTTTGGTTACTTCTACGTTTATCATGGGGTCTAATTTAGCACATTACTGATTACTTTACAAGGGCTATTTAAAAAGCTTCTTTAAATGATCAGTTAACTCGTGGATCAAGATGGTCTCTTGGGAGCGAGTGGCGACATGACGGATGATGATGGTGCTTTCCATCGCTTCTTTCTTTCCCATAATTAGAATGTAAGGCGCCTTCACCCGATCAGCCATAGCAAGCTGTCCAGCCATCTTGTCGCGGCCGAGGGAGTGATGGATATAGATATCTTCTTGGCGTAGGATGTCGATAACTTTCAAACTCTTATGCTTTGCTTCATCGCCGAGCTGAATAAAGAAGACCGAAGCCCTCTTAATTTTTGGGGCGATCCTTTTCTCAAAATCACTCTTGAAAGAAAGTTTAACTCCAACCATTGGGACATCTTTTTTAAAGCCTAACTTCTTACAGACACCATCACTACGGAAACCGACCGCGAGGCTTTGGTCAGGAATCTTTGGATTGTCAGATTTTTGCTTAATCTCAAAAACGGTACCGGAAGCATAACGGCGATCAGAGACAAGGCAATCGTTAATCTTATAAGGAATATTCAAACCCTCAAGATATTCTAGAACTTCACGGAAATTCTCACGGCTTTCGTCCGAAAGACAACTGATTGATTTTGGCGCCTCGTCTTTCATTGGCAAGCACTTTTCATTGTTACAGCTCAACACTAAAAATGGGTCTTTTTTAAAAGCCTGACGACAATGCGCCTGCATATTATTGATATTCTTGCGGTAATAGGCGGTGAGTTCGCGGGTGAATTTGGCGGTCGATTCACGATCACCGATGCTGTTGATCTCAACGTACAGATTTTCCAGTCCATTGTCAGATAGAATCGCAATTGCTGTCTTAATCAAAATCGCCTCGGACATACTTTTAGGTGAGCCGATGATTTCTAGGCCGAGTTTTCTTTGCTTACCAGCATTTCTCTCTGAGCCTTCATCAATGAAGCCATTATAAGTAACCATGACCGGCTGAGGCATAATCGCCATGTTCGAATTGAAGTAGGTGCGCAAGAGAGCGGATTTTTCTTCGGCAATATTGCGGATTTTTTCGTTAGTGCCGATTTCGGGCATTGGTTCACCATCTTTTAAAGTTTTGGCTTTGTCGCGATCTTCTTTTTCAATCTCTGGTAACTCAATCGGCATAAAACCGTAATAGACCGCGGCTTCAGTCGCTTTATCAATGTTTTTTAAATCGAGAAACTTAGATTCTTTTTTGGTTTTTTTTGCCATTTTTTTAAGATTATTTATAGTGAGCTTTGTCGAACTATTTTTCTTCAATTACTTGTCCTGGAAAAACGCCTAACTTGCTGAGTGGCAGGAGTCTTAAGAATGGCCGACCCAGAAACGCACTTCTTTTAACCGGCCCGAAAATCCTAGAGTCCTGACTGACGGATCTGTTATCTCCCATAACAAAGTATTCATCAGTCTTCAAAGTAATAGTCTCATCTGGTCGCGGCAGTAATTCATTGATTTTTACGTATGGTTCCTCTAAAGTAAATTTATCCTTATCCGTAGCGCAATCAGTTTGACAAATGGTTATTTTATCACCTTTAATTTGTATGGTTTCGCCTGGCAAGCCGATTAATCTTTTTATGTAGTACACGGAAGGTTTGTTTGGCGGATGAAAAATGACGACCTCACCACGGTGTGGCGTGCGCCTTTCGTAAGTTAATTCATCGACAATCAAGTATTGTCCGTCCGCAAAAGTGTCGTCCATTGATGGACCGCTTACAATGAAAGGCTGTGCAATATAGGCGCGAAAGGGGACAACGATAATTACTGCCAAGATGACAATCTGTAGCACTTCGCCCCAAAAGCTTTTAAGGAAACGCTTAAAACCGCTCATTTCTTCGTTCATTTGGCTCATTGTATTACAGAAAGTCGTTTGACACAAGGTAATCTCGACTGCTATAATATTTTTCATGGCCAACTATACAATCGTCGGTTTAGGTAATCCAGGTGAAGAATATGTCGAGACCAGGCACAATGTCGGGCGAATGGTGCTTGATGCTTTTAAAAAAGAGCATGATCTTGCTGATTTTGAATTTGATAAAAAATTAAATGCCCTAGTCACTGACGGCAAGCAAGGTAAAAATAAATTTACTTTAATTAAGCCCGAAACTTTTATGAACAAAAGCGGGGATTCAGTACGTTCACTAATTAAAAGCAAAAAAGCCGCTGAGACTCTAGTGGTCATCCATGATGATTTAGATATCCCGTTAGGCAAGATGAAAGTTTCTTTTAATAAAAGCTCTGGCGGTCATCGCGGTGTCGAATCGATTATGAAAGCGATTAAGACCGAAGCTTTCATTCGTATTCGAATTGGTATTTCTGGTGAGACCGCTTCAGGCAAAATAAAAAAGCCACAAGGTGAAGAAAAAGTGATTGATACTATTCTCGGTGACTTTAAGAAAAACGAAATTTTAGATTTAAAGAAGATAATCAAAAAAGCTAGCACCGCTCTTGGTATGGTAATCAAGGACGGTTGGTCCATTGCGGCGAGTCAGTTGGGGAATTTGTAAGGGGAATAATTTTGTCGACGTCGATTGACAGCTCCGCCTTATTGGGGTAGTTTTATTGTAGGCAAAAGTTGTCCGAAACATGAAATCCCGCAAGGGAGGAGGTGGCAATTGAGCAATAAAACTGTTGAAATGATTCTGTTGGAAGCCGAGAGTTTCCTGAAGAATCTCAAGCTTCTTCATGGACATGAACACACTGACGGCTTCCGTCTGTGTGTCATCAGCCCCGAAGGAAAGGCGTCTGAACACCTGATCGGGCAGATGACCCCAGCGAACAATGAAGCCTTTCGCAAGTCGGCCTTGCGGAAAGCTTTGCATCTCAACGCCCGTCCGGAACACATCTCGAGTGGCCAGAGTCGTGATCCCGCGGCCTTGATGTACAGCGGTGCGGTCAGGACGAAGGACGGCTGGATTATCGCCGTCGCCGGTCTGACGGAGGAGTGGGACGAGGTAGCCTCGTCGGTCATCGCGTACATGTCGGGAGCAGTCGAGTTTGATGAGGAATGCTGGCAGCGGGTTCAGTCCGCCACCAACAATCCCCACATGCGCGCCCTGCCCGTAGGTGTATAAACAAGTTCTTTAACCAAACAGACTTAAACAAAGACCACAGGCTGGAAACCTGTGGTCGTCTGCTTTTTGATTTTTCATCACTTCCGAACACAACCGCCCCGTCCATCAGAATGTCCACCCCGCCTTGACTAAGGCGGGGAAAACAGAACTCGATTTTCTTACTCTGTTTTCTCCTCCTTGATCAAGGAGGAGTCCCGAGTCTGCGAGGGGAGGTGGAAATAGTTGACATCCTCCCACATTTCAGTAATATTTATTTTAGATTTGTAGCAGAGTCGAAACAAAGAAAAGAAAACACAACCGAAAGGGATATGTGGTATGAGTACGAAACGTATTGACGCGAGTTTTTTGTTGAACCTGGCGCGGGAAATCGAGCTGGTTGCCCCGCTGGCCTGCGAGTTGGACGGCCGACCTGCCAGCGAAGGAATCTGGGTCTGTCTGGGTTCGCCCGGACTCGGACCCACGAATGTCTGCCGTGCAGGTTGCCCTTGTGGCACTGACGACGAAAAGTACGTGGAATTTCTGCGTCTGGGGACGAGCTGGCTGCTGGGACAACCCCCGAACATGCTCGCCCTGGGGTCAGATGGAGACCCGGCTCATTGTGGTGGAGGAATCAGGACTCTTTCAGACGACGTAATCTTTGTCGCCGGCCCCACCACGGGAGAGCTCGCTGTGGCAATTGCGTCGTTAATTGCCAGTCGGTTGCGCCACATCGATCAGGTTCGCTGGTGCGCGATTCGAGAGGCAGGCGATGGCAATCGCTATATGCGAGGGTTCGGGGAGCTTGGTTTGCCTTAAGGTGGCGACGTTCATTCACGAGAATCGAAACTATAGAAAAACCACGGACCTGGAGGACCGTGGTTATTTCTTTTATGGGGCGAGGTTAGTCAATCCTAATCGTTGCAGTATCATCATTGTTACTACGACGGTCATCACCGATATCATCATTTGGATCGACTTCGACACGGAAGCGATTGGTACCATTATCCTCGGCGTTCTCAAACTCCACAGTGAAAGTGATACTTTCGCCGGGTGACAGGGAAGAAATATTTGTACGACGGTAGGTATCACCAGAGAAAGATGGAGTCATGTCAACTTCAAAGTCAAAGCGTCCAGAGTCATCGTCACCTTCGTTGGTTATTTCGAATCGGACAGCGGCATCGTCACCCTCATCGATGGTATTATCCTCGATAAAGTTACCCGATGAGCTCACACGACCGACGGCAATTATCTCTACTGCCAAGTCGACATCGTCGCCGTAATAATTATTGTAGTCATTATAATCATTGTAATCGTCGTTGTAACCGAGACAATTGTAAGTGAAATAACCATTTACATAACAGCCGTTGCTGTAATTGTTGTAGTTATTATAATCGTTGTAATTGTAATTATTGTTGTAGTAGTTGTTGTTATAACCGGAGTTAATGGTCGAACTTGTGGTCATATTGTTGCCCTCATTGCTTTCAGCGACAACATTTGAAGGGTCGACATTAATAGTAATCAAGCTATTGCGTTGATTCGTCAGATTATTGAAACCTAGAGTAAATTGAATACTTTCACCAGGACGAAGGGGAACTTGAGTTGGTGAAGTGTAAGTTGGGGTGGAAATTGAAGGAAGGGCAGCGGTGAAGCTCCAGTAGCCAGAGGTAACTGCATCACCATCATTACTGACCTCAAATTTTATACCGACAGTATCATTATAATTGAAAGAAGTTTGGCTAGTGATTAAATTTGTCGCGGTGTTTAGACGTCCGACTTGTAGAACACGAACGGCCAAGTCTGCTCTACCATAATAGGTCGGAGTAACGTAAGTATTTCGTGGGGGGACATAAGTGCTTGTGCTAGAAGTAGCAATAACCACTGGTCTTTCTTCTTGCTCGACTACTGTGTTTAAGTTGTCGTTTTTAATTGTGATTCTCGCCACGCCAACAGTCTCTGATTTTAATGTATCATTGTTCTCAAGTGCACCAGTGATCACCAAACGGACGACACTTTCTTGTTCAGAAATAGCACGGATTCGAATACTAGTACCATCGTTTAGTAAGTAGTATGGTGTATCACAGCTAATATTTTTCAAACCATTATTTTCGACAGACATTAATTTCACATCTTGCTCACAATCATAAAAAACGGTAAAGATGCCGTCTTTAGCATCACCCATTTTAAAAGTAATATTGAAATCTTCACCGGAGTTTACGACTTTCTTGTCGGCGGTCATAGTGGCGCCTTCAGCGGGAACGAAGATTGAGTACAGGGCGGCGGAGAAAGAATTGGAGATACGGGAAAGAGCGCTCGGTAGGTAAGAAACCGACATTAATAGTATAATAATGACAAAAGCCACAAAGATTGCGCCGAGCAACCCTTTTACTGTCAGGTTTTTAAACCATTCATAAATTCTGACGAATATGCCTTTTTTCTCTTGCTTATTTTCCATATATTGGGTATTATACTACAATGCTTAAAAAAAGTCAAATGAAGTTTATCTTTTACTTTGTTGTCGTATTTCTAGTAGCTTTTGTGTTCCTATATTCAGCCGGACTAGTCCCAAAGCCATTACAGACAGAGGAGCCGGAATCGTTCCGTACTTTGTGGGATAAAACGCAAAGCCAGGCGATCAAAAATCAACTAAATCAGACAAATACGCCCGCTGAGGAACCAGTTCGAATCGTCATTGATAAGATCGGCGTCGATGCGACCGTGGCTAATCCGAGCTCCACCAATATTGCGACACTCGACGATTATCTTTCACGTGGAGCGGTACGCTATCCGGGTTCGGGACTTTTAGGTTCGGGAAATGTTTTTCTCTTTGGTCACAGCACGAGTCTTAATGTGGTCAATAATCAAGCTTACAAAACTTTCAACGGTTTGCGCGATCTGACAGCGGGGGATTTGATTAAAGTCTATTCAGCCAACAGGACTTATGTCTATCGTGTAACCACAGTCACTCTGGTTGATAGCAATAAAGCACTGGTAGAGCTTGGTGACAGTAAAAATATATTAACTTTATCAACCTGTAATACTTTCGGCGCCAAAAGTGAGCGCTACGTCGTCGAAGCTGACTATATAAAGTCATTGTAATAAAATAACGCATTCTACGGC
>CAIJXO010000014.1 GCA_903824735.1 uncultured bacterium
ACACGCATAAATTGAGTCCTACTTTTATTACAACTTTTTTAGACTGCCATTTGAGCTAAGGGCGGATGACTTTTTTACCGACAGAATGAATCTACCACACTTTTGGTCTTTTTCAAACTGTCTGTGCCCGGAGTGGGAATCGAACCCACATCCCTTTCGAGACACGATTTTAAGTCGTGCGCGTATACCAGTTCCGCCATCCGGGCAATGAGGCCTGGGGCGGAATTGAACCGCCGTATATTCCTTTTGCAGAGGAATGCCTTACCACTTGGCTACCAGGCCGAATCTCTATCTTAATTTTTTATTGTGATTTCGTCAATTCTCTGGCGATGCTTTTCACCGCGATCGATATCGAAATGAAAATATGGCATACGCCCGGCTTTGACTTTTTTATTGATATACTCGCGAAACTCTCCAAGCTGTCGGCGGGCAAATTCGAGGGCGGCATCCGCTTTATCATCCGGCAGGACGGTAAACAAGATAGTCGCTTCTTTCGCTTCATTGGCTAGCTTCACATCGGTGACGGTAATCAAAGAAGCACCGTTTGACTCTCTTTGTAAGAATTCGGCGGCCCACTTCTTGATCTGATCGATTAATTTTTCATCACGAAAGGTCGTAGTCATTTTATTTTTGGGTTATAGTAAACGCTTCTAATTTATCACCGGGTGCGGGGGTAATATTGGCTTGTAACTGACAACCAAATTCCACACCGGTACGTACTTCACTGACTTTCTCTTTCATTTGCTGAAGTTCACGAATTCTTCCTTTTCCCACTTCCACTTCTTTACGCATGATTTTAACTTCATCACCAACTTTGATTTCACCCTCCTCAACACGGGCGCCGATCACATTTTTGTCTTTAACAGCACTAAAGAATTTTAGAACTTTAGCGCGAGCGGTGATCTCGACGACATCTATTTTTGGAGTCTTGGATAGCGCCACCTCGGCCAGCCATTCGGTCAATTTGTAAATGATGTCAAAGATTTTTATAGTGACGCCCGCTTTTTCCGCCACCGCTTGGGCCTTGGAATCGGCTTTGATATTGAAACCAAGCACAATCGAATCCGCTCGGCCAGCAAGTAAGTTTATATCATTTTCGGAAATGTCACCAACCCCGAAGCTTACAACTTTAACTTTCATCCGGTCAGTTTTGATTTTGTTCAATTCGTGCTCGATACCTTCAATTGAGCCCATCACATCAGCCTTGATGACGACATTGATTATCCCCGAAGTGTTTTCCTCTTCACCTTCGGCGCTAGTTGTATTTGTCTTACAAACTATTTTAGGTTCTTGATAATTGGCGATATATTCAAGCGCCACCTCTTTGTCAGTAAAAGTTTTAAAGACGTTCCCAACTTTCGGTAAGCTATCGAAACCGATAATGCGAATAGGGGAAGAGAAAGTGGCCTCGGTGATTTTCTTGCCCAGAAAGTTTTCCATAATACGCACGGGGGCTAAAGCTTTACCACAGGCGACAAACATTCCATTTTTTATTGAGCCGTCTTTGACAATCATTGTGGCGGAAATCCCTTTCTGCTTATCCATATTGGCTTCAATTACGACACCCTCGGCATCTTTATTGGTGTCGCCCTTGAGCTCCTCCACTTCAGCGACCAAAAGCATTAAATCCAATAAATCGCTCACACCCTGACCGGTTTTGGCGGAAATAGGCATAAAGGGGACAGTACCGCCGTAGCCCTCAAGGTATATCTCATTTTCAGCAAGATTAACTTTAGTCTTGTCGATATCGGCACCGGGCTTGTCGATTTTATTTATGGCGACAACAAACGGCGTATTGCTCTCTTTGATACAATTCATCGCTTCGATAGTTTGCTTTTTTACGCCGTCTTCGGCGGAGACGACTAGAACGGCAATGTCGGCCACACTAGCACCGCGCTGGCGGATCTTGGAAAAACTCTCGTGCCCTGGTGTATCTAAGAAAGTAATCTTTTTGCCATTGTGCACGACTTCGTACGCCGAAATCTTTTGGGTAATACCACCCGCTTCTTTGTCGACAATATTTGTTTTACGAATGTAATCTAGGAGTGTACTTTTACCATGGTCAATATGCCCCATGATACAAATCACGGGTGGACGCTCGATGTGCTTTTGTGCGTTCGCTTTCTCCATATTGATTTTTGGTAAAGGTAAAACTATTTCTCATTGATCGAATTTTGAGCTTTGGTTAAAGCCTCTTTTTCTTCATTGGTTAATTCGTACTCGGATTTGAAATTTTTGATTGGTTTGGAGAATATACTGACATGATCGCGTGAATACATACTGGATAGGATAACACCGTTTTTCTCTTCATTAAGAAAAGCAGTGGCAAAGCTTTGATTACCACCAGAGCCGTCACCCTTAAATGGATTGAAGCGAATCGTTTCCACACCAGCGACAGTTTTCTTTAATCTGGAATCATGGTTGCGGAAAGTACTCTCAGCGGTGTTCTTGAATTTTTTTAGTTCAAGAATCTCATTTTCAAGCTGGCCAAAGCTTTCGTCTAGACTTTTACTCTTACCGATGAGTAATTTACCCAGCTTATTTTGCAGCCAAATAATCCAAATAAAGAAAATAAGTATGACTAGCGCCAAAGCGCCTAAAACGTATATTTCAAACGACATACAGTTAGAGATTATACAGTATTTCGGCCGATTTGCAAAGGTGTGACTAACCTCGGGTGAGTTATACACAGTTAGCGATTAAGGCAGCCAGATTTTGATGCTAGAATAGGCCGCCGTGAAAATTACCGAAAATAATGTGGCCTATATTGATGGGGCAAATCTATATAACGGAACAAGAAATTTGTCATGGGATTTTGACTACGGTCGTTTTCGCATTTGGTTAAGTGAGAAATATAAAATCAAGAAGGCATATTTATTTCTGGGTTTAATTCTAAAGTATGCTGATTTGTACAATGATTTAAGAAGAAAAGGTTATACTTTGGTATTTAAAGAAGTCATCTATGATCAAAAGGGAAAAGCCAAGGGAAATTGTGATGCTGATATCGTTGTTTTGGCGATGAAAAATTACTATGAACGTAAGTTTGAAAATGTTGTATTGGTATCAAGTGACGGTGACTTTTCTTCACTGGTTAACTTCCTACACGGTAGGGATAAATTACTTTCCGTAATATCGTCCTATGAAAGTGATAAGTGTTCCATTTTACTTAAGAAAACTGGAGTAAAAATTTCTTATATTGCTGATCAAAGAAATATATTGGAGGCTATAAATAAAAAAGCCCCCGATGAGGACGAAACCTCATAAGGGTCTTTTTCGTAAGAGTAATAAAAGTATAGCACCAACAAAAAAATACACAATCCCTCTCTGTGCATAACCCACCCGAGGCTCCGCCTTGTATTTATTTGCCTTTACCTTTATTTTGTTCTAAATTGAGGTAATGAAGAAGGTGATTTATTTAGACAATGCCTCAACCACCCCCGTCCGTAAGGAGGTGCTTTCGGCTATGAAGCCATTCTGGTCAGAGAATTTTGGTAATCCAAGTTCCATCACTAAAATGGGGGTTTTAGCCCGCAAAGCAGTTGAACAAGCGCGGATGACTATCGCCGAGTGCTTGCTAAGAAGACCAAATGAGGTTACTTTCACTGGCGGCGGAACGGAATCAAACAATCTCGCTATTTTGGGTGCAGTAGGCTATTTAGAGAAACGGGGAAGTAAGATTTCTGATCTACACTTCATCACAACTAAAATCGAACACAGCTCAGTCCTCGAATGTTTTAAAGAATTGGAAAGAAGGGGGGCGCAAGTCGATTATTTGGGAGTGCAAGAAAATGGTTTGATTGATCTGAAAGAATTACGTAAGGCGATTAAGTCGAATACTGTTCTAGTTTCGATTGCTTATGCGAATAATGAAATCGGAACAGTTCAGCCAATTAGAGATATTGCCAAAGAGGTGAGACACGCTCGTAAAGAAAAAGAATTGCCTTACTTTCACACTGACGCCAGCCAGGCGGGACTTTATCTGGATTTAAATGTAAACCAGCTCGGCGTCGATCTTATGACTTTAGACGGTCAGAAAATTTATGGACCAAAGGATGTCGGAGCTTTGTTTGTGAAAGCGGGTGTAAATATTTCCCCGATTACTTTTGGTGGTGGACAAGAAAAAGGTTTACGTTCAGGAACGGAGAATGTGCCACTGATTGTCGGACTAGCTAAAGCCTTTGAACTAGCGCGAAAAGATTTTGAAAAAACAGCCAAGAAAGTAAAGAACGTTCGTGATTATTTTTGGCAAAAATTACAAAGGCAGATTCCAAGCGCCGTGCTGAATGGCGATGGGGAAAACAGATTGCCAAACAATCTAAACTTTTCGATTCCCGGTATTGATCCAGAATTCACCGTGTTGTGTTTAGATGAAGCAGGAATTGTTTGTTCCACGAAAAGTGCCTGTGATCATGATGCGGATGAAAGTTTTGTTGTCCGCGCGCTTGGTAAAAGCGATGAAATTGTGAAGTCGGCCTTACGTTTTTCTCTCGATTCTAAAGTGACCAGAAGAGATATTGATTTTGCGGTAAAAAAGCTCTATAATATAATTTATGGACATGGAAAAACTCACTAAACAGCAGATCGTTCTTGTCACCTTACTGGTGAGCTTTGTGACGTCAATTGCGACGGGTATTGTAACTGTTGCTCTTATGGATCAAGCACCACCAGGTGTGACCCAAACTATTAATCGTGTCGTCGAAAGAACTGTCGAAAAAGTAGTTACTCCGCCATCGACTGGTAATGCCGCCGCAGTAATCACTCGCGAGACTGTCGTAGTTAAAGAAGACGATAAGATTGTCGAGTCAGTTGATAAGAATAAAGTCAGCGTCGCCCGAATTTATACTGATACGCGCCGAGAAGGTGAACGTGTCTTTGTTGGTCTTGGCACGATTGTCACTAAAGAAGGTTTAGTTGCTACAGGGGAAGTCTTTGGTGATACACGGGCAAAATATGTCATAACAACCAATGGTATTGATTTCTATCCGGTCGTAGTCTTACCGAAGAAAGACGAAACCAATCTCTATTTTCTAAAAGTAGTTCAAGATGAAAAGAATCCAATCACTTTTGTGCCGGTTGTGTTTTCTGACTCAAATAGTCTAAAGCTTGGACAGACCATAATTGCTTGGGGAGGTGATACTAGGAATTCTGTTTCAACGGGAATTATCTCGAGCTTGATTGATACCGAGACTGCCGTCGCTTCAGGTTCGACCTCTACGGCACCAACTCGTAATATTATTGGCCTCATGACTAATAATAATCTATCTGATAGTATAGCGGGCGGTCCGTTACTTAACCTCTACGGTGAGACGATTGGTATCAGAGTTAGTGCAAACATTTCTGATCAATTTATTTTTTTGCCGGTTAATATCTTGAAGCAAGAAATAATCGGCCTTTAATCAAACCATATGCCCCCATTGAATAATTTTACAACCAAAGCAAAAGAGGTTATTAGACGAGCTCATGAGCTTGCTATTGAACGTGGTCAGAATCATGTAAATCCCAATCATCTTTTGATTGCCCTTATTATGCAAGAGGAAAGCATGGTTTCATCAATTCTCGACAAGCTAGAAATTGATATAATAATGCTCACTGATAATTTGCTTGAACTTATCGATGGGGTTACTCCAGCCGCCAATATTTCCTCACCCGCGATGCAGATTTATCTGACTCCAGAGCTTGCTACGGTGATAGAATTTTCTGGTAAAGCCGCTCAAGAGCTAAAGGATGAATTTATTTCTACTGAGCATCTTTTTATCGGAGTTCTAGATGTACCAAGTCCGGCTCGAGACATCTTGGCTCGTTTTAAAATCGATCGCGCAAAAATTTTGAAAATCCTAGAGGAAATCAAAGCAAGTGGTCCAGCTGAAGCTCCGACTGCCAAGAAGATGCGTTCGATTTTGAAATACACCCGAAACCTGACTAAACTCGCTAAAGAGAATAAGCTTGACCCAGTTATTGGTCGAGATAATGAAATCGGCCGCATCATTCAGATACTCTCTCGTCGTACCAAGAATAATCCAATTTTGATTGGTGAAGCGGGTGTGGGTAAGACAGCGATCGTCGAGGGCTTGGCATTGCGTATGGCCCAAAACGATGTGCCAGAGTCATTGAAAGATAAAGAATTAGTTTCGCTCGATCTTGGTATGCTTATTGCTGGGACAAAATATCGCGGTGAATTTGAAGAGCGTTTGAAAAATATTATTAAAGAAATTGAAAAGTCCGAGGGCAAGATTATTGTTTTCATTGATGAAATTCATACAATAGTCGGTGCTGGTTCAGCTGAAGGTTCGCTTGATGCTTCAAATATGCTGAAGCCCGCTCTTTCCCGTGGTGAATTTAGAACGATCGGGGCCACTACGACCAAGGAGTTCCAAAAGATAGAAAAAGACCCAGCTTTAACTCGTCGCTTTCAGTCTGTTTACGTAAACGAGCCTTCAATTGAGGATGCCGTCGCCATTTTGCGTGGTTTGAAAGATAAATATGAGCTTTACCACGGTGTGCGCATTACTGATGACGCAATCATCGCCGCCGTTAATCTTTCCTCACGCTATATTACGGATCGTTTCTTGCCCGATAAAGCCGTGGATCTAATTGACGAAGCTTCTTCCGCTTTGAAAATATCACTTGAGAATATGCCGCCGATTTTGGAGGAAACCCACCGACGAGTTCTTCGTCTAGAAATCGAGCGTGAAGCTTTGAAAAAAGAGGCGACAGAAGGGGACAAGAAAGCCAAAGCGCGAGTAAAGGATATTGAAAAAGAGATTGCTGACTTAAAAGAAAAGACCTCAGAGATAGAATTAAAGTGGAAGAATGAGAAAGAAACTATTGTTGAAATCAAAGCCCTCAAAAAAGGTCTTGAGCAGGCGAGAATTGAGGCTGAAGCGGCAGAGGCAAAAGTAGATTTAGCTAAAGCTGCCGAGATTCGTTATGGCCGTATTCCGCAGATGGAAAAAGATTTGGATGCTAAAGTAAAACGCCTAAAGAAATTACAAAGTTCACGTCGTATGCTGAAAGAAGAAATCGGTGAGGAAGATATTGCTGATGTAGTATCACGCTGGACCGGCGTGCCGGTGAAGAGAATGCTTGAAGCGGAAGCCGAAAAGCTCTCTCGTATGGAAGAGGAACTTAAGAAAAGAATTATCGGCCAAGATGAAGCCGTTACAAAGATTTCTGATACCATCAAGCGCTCACGAGCGGGAATCGCTGATCCGAATCGGCCAATCGGCTCGTTCATTTTCCTTGGACCAACTGGTGTGGGTAAAACCGAACTCACCAAAGCTTTGGCTGAATTTATGTTTGACGATGACAAAGCGCTTGTCCGTGTCGATATGTCTGAATTTATGGAGCGTCATGCTGTTTCCAAGCTTATCGGCTCACCACCAGGTTATGTCGGCTATGAAGAGGGTGGAAATCTAACAGAAACAATTCGTCATCGACCATATTCTGTCGTCCTATTTGATGAAATTGAGAAAGCGCATCCTGAAGTGTTTAATATCTTACTTCAGGTTCTTGATAGTGGCCATTTGACTGATGCTAAAGGCCGTACGGTGAACTTTAAAAATACGGTGATTATCCTAACTTCAAATATCGGTGCTCAGTATATTGATAAGATGGAAGAGATTGGCTTTAGTATGGACAAAAGCAAGAAGGCAGAATACGAAGATGTAAAAGATAAAGTGACCAGAGCGCTAAAAGATCATTTCCGTCCAGAATTTTTGAATCGCTTGGATGACGTAATTATCTTTGATATTTTGACTGAAAAAGCGGTGGCTCAAATTGTAGACATCCAACTTGATATCGTCCGTAAGCGACTTGAAGAAAAAGAGATTAAGTTAGTAATCAGTAATTCGGTAATTTCGTACTTAGCAAAAGAAGGATACAATCCACAATACGGTGCACGACCACTAAAACGCTTGATTCAAAATAAAATTCTAAATCCGGTAGCTTCGCTCATGATCTCCCGTGGCGTTTCCGCTCACGGAGTTATTAATGTCGATCTAAAAGCCGGCGAGTTTACTTTTGAGGTGAAGGGGAAGAACAACAGGGTGGGGAGCTTGGAAAATAAAAAAGTTGTGCTATCATAGGCGTACGCGCCGATCGGATAGCGGCTATTCCAGCAGACTGTAAATCTGCGGCCCAATGGGCATCGTTGGTTCGAGTCCAACTCGGCGCACATACGAAAAGATGACCTAAAATAAGGGTCATTTTTCGATAGAGCATTGCGGTTGGAGCTCTCCAATCTTTCTTGTGCTATTTCGAATAAAATAATATACTAAAAGTACTTTTATTATTTAAGCCAACTTTAATATGATTTCAAGAATTACTATCTCGCAGGCAGTAGAGGATGCTCGAGCCGAAACAAAAAAGAAACAGTTTAATTCTCTGAATATTAAAGGAAAAGTCAAAGACGTTTCGATCTTGGATTCTTATACTATTGATGCTGATATAAAATCTATTAGCTTAAAAGAGATCGCTAATGTTTTTACGAATAAATATCTAGAAAAATCACAGATTGGTAAACTAGTTTCATCAACAGAATTTACTTGGCTTGTGGAAATTGGTTTTTTGCCAGGCGTAACTGACAATGTTGGTACTACTGCGAAAGAGACGATTGAAGATTTATTAAAAACAAAGTTTAAAGAAGGGGAAGCAGTTTATTATTCACAGATTTTTATTTTGTCTGGTAATTTAAGTCTAGAAGATGCTAGGACTATTGGTCTGACTTTGCATAATCCACTCATTC
>CAIJXO010000015.1 GCA_903824735.1 uncultured bacterium
GCGGGTATGGTTTAGTGGTAGAACACGTACTTGCCAAGGATGAGACGGGAGTTCGATTCTCCCTACCCGCACACCGAATAGTTTATTAATTTGTGATTGCTCCCATGGTGAAATGGATATCACAACGGTCTTCGGAACCGTTATTGTGGGTTCGAGTCCTACTGGGGGCACCAAGAAAATGACACTAAAGAATTATGAAGTAAAAGATCTTCATATACCAGACGAGGTCACTACTGTCGTAAAAACCTTGAAAAACAAGGGTTTTGAGGCATATCTAATCGGTGGCTGTGTGCGGGATATTTTACTTAATCGCAAGCCTAAAGACTGGGATGTGACGACAAATGCCGTGCCCGATGAGATTATCGCACTATTTGAAGATACTTTTTATGAGAACACCTACGGAACAGTCGGTGTGGTGAACAAAATCGCCACTGATGAGACCTTGCGCACCGTAGAGGTCACTCCATACCGCTTGGAATCGGAATATACCGACAACCGTCGACCTGATAGTGTTACTTTCAGTAAAAAACTGGAAGATGATGTGCAGAGAAGAGACTTCACCGTGAACGCCATCGCTCTTGATCTAGACGAGAAGGGAACTGGCAAGTTTTTCGACTTCTACACCGGTACCGAAGATCTAAAGGACATGATAATTCGTACAGTGGGCGAGCCGACTGATCGTTTTCAAGAAGATGGACTGAGAATCATGCGTGCGGTGCGTTTGGCCACTGAATTAGGTTTCACGATTGATAAAAACACCGAAAAAGCCTTAGTTTCCAATGCTTCTTTGCTTGAAAACATCTCCAAAGAACGTATCCGGGATGAGTTTATCAAGATGATTAACTCAGATAACCCAATGTCTGGCCTTGTTCTAAGCCATAAATTGGGAATATTACCCTATATTGTCCCAGAATTAGAGGTGGCGGTCAGCATAGAGCAGAGCCGATCCCACGTTTACGATGTATTTGAACACAGCCTACGGGCCTTACAACATGCTGCCAGCAAGAAATATACCCTCGAGATGCGTTTGGCCGCTTTGTTTCACGATATCGGCAAACCAGCCACTCGACGTTGGAGCAAAGAACAAAATATTTGGACTTTTTATGGCCATGAAGTGGTTGGCGCAAAGATGGTAAATAAAATTTTAAATGATTTAAAATTTCCGAAGAAAATAATTGAAAAAGTAACCAAGCTTGTCCGCTGGCACATGTTCTTTGCGGACACCGAACAAATTTCTCTGTCAGCAGTACGTCGAATTATTTCGAGTGTCGGTCGCGATAATATATGGGATTTAATGAACTTGCGCGGTTGTGATCGTATGGGCATGGGGCGACCAAAAGAAAATACTTATCGCGTACGTAAATATCATTCGATGGTGGAGGAAGCGCTGACTGATCCGATTTCTGTCGGCATGTTAAAACTTGATGGGAAGGGGATTATGGAGACGACTAAAGAGGCCCCTGGTCCCAAAATAGGCTTTATTTTACACGCTCTTTTGGAAGAAGTGCTTGATAACCCCGCTTTAAATACCGAAGAATACTTGAAGAAAAGAGCCAAAGAATTGGTCAAATTAGATGCAAGTGAATTGCAAAAATTGGGCGAGTCGGGAAAAGAAATTAAAGAAAAAGAAGAGGAAGAAAAAATAAAAGAGATTCGGAAAAAACATTGGGTGGAATAAAATATTAAAAAATTTTCCAACGAAAAACCGCTCCTCAGATGCAATTCGTAGTCGGACGAAAGACATTGTTGGAACGGTTGTTGAACTCACTCCAATTTCGGTTGGAAAGAATTCCGTTGATGCTCTGCAGGAGCACCGGGGTCTACGTTAAGGAACAAAATTATTCCAACGTAAACCCTGGAGAAAATGTAGATCTACGTTGATCTGCTGTTATTATATTCCCGCCTAAAGGACATGTAAAGGACAGACCTGTGGATAACTATTTAGGCTTTGTCTTTTAGGGAAAATGTGCTATAAAATAACAGGATTACAAACCTGAGGAGGACATCCAGTGAGGAAAAAGGCGAGAAGGACGAAGAAGGGGTTGCCCCGCTTTATGCGGATAGAGCACCTGAAGAAACTCCTCTTCAAGTGGGACGACTGCAGAGATATAATTCTGCAGGCCTACGACGAAGAGGGAATCAAGGGGGTCATGGAGCTGACCTGGCTCCAACGGGAAGGTGTCCGGAGAGTTCTGGTTCGTCTCGGCATCTTGCCAAGACGAAAATCAGACAAGAACGTAGCAGAGATGATTGCCCGTCAGGAAAAGGCCAACCGGATACACCTACTGCATTGGGGTTGGAGCGAGGGCCAGGACACGATTGTCTTGGGTACTTGCTACAATCGCGTTGCCGACTGCCTGACAAAATGTGGCAGTGTGTTCGTTAAAAAGGGCCATCGCTACAAACAGTATCCGCTGCCAAGAGGAGATGTCCGTGCGTACATGGAAGAGAATGGGACAAAATACTTCCAAGCTGGCGACCTAAGGTTGCCGGTTAGTCGGGTCAAAGACACTGCGATATTGCCAGTCCGGTGTTAATTTACCAGACCAAACCAGGTTGATTGTTAACCACAAAAACAATCTTGGGTCTCAGATTCCTAATGGCGCCAAGCGCAAATCTGACGAAACGGGCTTCAGCGATGGAGCCTGTTTTTCTATATCAAAGTTATTACAAAGCACTTGACACGTATAGCATATGCGCTATACTTATAGTGTACTCTTATTCATCCGAGTAAGGTACCGAAACCAGCCGAAAGCTGCACTTCGTATCGAGAGTCTGATCATTGATTTAGTTCTCAGTCTGGTGTTATCAAATGCCATCTGGCTACCCGACTCTAATCTTTGACGCTCTCTGTTCTTTCTCTTTCTTTTCTCTCTTGTTCTTTGCTTCCTCTATCGCCATCTGGCCATATGAAGCACTCACCCCGCAGGCGCCATTCCGGTGCCTGTATTCTTTTGTGTAAAAATTAAAGGGCCTTGTGCTCCGTTACTTGACCATTAATTACTTTATAATAATTCACTGGCTTATGGGCGTTTCCATCTTTATCAAAAGTGATATCGCCCGACTCTCCGTGCCACATACCTATTTGATTTAATTTAGATGCTACATCCGCCGGTTCCATCGATTTTGCACGAGCTATAGCTTCCGCTAAAATCCGCATAGCATCGTATCCTTGCGCTACGGGAAAACCAGCATTGTGACCATACTTTGCCATAAATTTTTCGTTAAACTCAGTGTTGACAGTATCAGTACTAATAAAGATTAGATTTTCCAAAGCTCCTCGAGCGCCATCAATTTGTTGCACCGGCAACATAACAGAATAAAAAGGCACTGTCGCGCCCACCTCACGTAGGCGCCGAGCCGCAATACCTGTAAGATTCCAGTTAGTAAAAACTACTGCCTCGGGGTTTGAATCTTTTACCTTCAAAGATTCAGTACGAAGATCTACATTACTTTCCTCTGGATGTTCCATGATTGTGACTTTTCCTCCCAAATCTTCAAACCCTTGTCGCAAAAATTGCGTCTGAGCAATAGACCATTCTTGTTTATACCCAAAAATCGCAATCTTTCTATAGCCTTCATGTTCATAAAGATACTTTGCTAGATCTAGACTTTCAAACTTATTTGGAGGGAAGACATTGAATGACAGTTCACTTGCCTCCGCAAATTTTTCAGAGCCGACAGAGGGCGCGATCATTAGCACATTTAGTTTAGACAATGTCGGGGCAACGACATTTGCTGAGGGTGTTTGGCTGGGACCAACAATAATTCTCACGTTTTTATTTGCTAAAATATTTAAAGCACTGAGTGCTCCGGCGGGGTTGTCACCCAAATTATCTTGGAAATCAATTTCAACTTTTTTACCAAGAATTCCGCCGTTTGCGTTTATTTCTTCCACCGCCATTTCGATACCGAGACGTGCATTTTCACCCGAAGATGCATTTGAGCCAGTTAATTCCAGGATAGCACCTAGCTTTACTGTCGCTTGTTTATCGAAATCTGATTTACCTTGTTCATTAATTACTGCTAATAAAACCACAACTAAGATCCCCAGCCCTAACACCCATTTGTTTATAGTTTTCATACTAAAATTATGTAACAAAATATGATTTTGTCACTTTTGTACAATAGAAAGTGCTTAAACTATAGTAAAATATCTTTATTTCTAGGCCCATAATCATGTCAATAATTAGTTGACAAATAACAATAAAATTTGCCATAATTCTTATTGATGAAAGAAAAACTCGCAAAACTAGGCCTAAACAAAACAGAGATTGAAATCTACCTATATTTGATTGCACGGGGGCGTGCGACAGCCTCTCTAATTAGTAAGGACACTGGTATCAAACGTCCCACTGTCTATGCCGCTGCAGCGGAGCTGGCTAGACGTAAGATTGTGACAGAGGATTTCGGTGGAACCTCAAAATACTTTACTGCTTCTGCAAGAGATCTTGAAAATACCGTCTTGGCGAAGAAGAAAGAAATCATTGATGAAGAATCCCTAGTTAATTCCGTACTGCCTGATCTAAAAAAGCTCGCGCAAAATGCAAACACACCCACTCCGCACATTCAATATGTCCGGGAAGCAGATTTGACTGAGTTTTTATCTAGGCAAACTCCAATTTGGGATTCTAATATGCTTGAAACGGGGGAAACCAGTTGGTGGGGTTACAACAGTAAGGGGTCTACAGCCTCAAAACAAGCCAGAGATTTCGTTGACTATTATTGGAAAAACTCCTCGAAGAAAATCGACCTTCATCTTTTCTCGCCGGACCATCAAGGAGAACAGGAGCTTAGAAAAAATAAATACGAGAGACGTTTTATTAAATATTGGGATGAAGAATTTAATTCGTCGCTTTGGATCATGGGAGACTATATTGTCCTATCTGTGACAAATCAAAAACCACAATACTTGATTCAAATTAAAGACAGAATAATGGCAGAAAGTTTGAGAAGAACCTATAGAAGACTCTGGAATCTAAGCAACTAAATAAAAAAATTATTTTTTATTACTAATTGGAGTCGAGGCTTTCCAAATCTGATCAAACTGTACCTTGAGTAGCTGCGCAAAATCGTGACTATGAACCACAAAACCAAAACCTTCTTTTTCAGATGAAAGGAAAGCCACCTTATCTTCATACATCCAATAGCCCATATTCCAAGTCATTCCCTCAGGCGCAATCCGTAAATCACGAAGATTATCCTCACCGGAATCGAGATAGGGGAACTCTGAAGTATCCAAGGCCTTATCTTTTGGCCAAACCACACGCAAGAAAATATTTCTTTTGACTCGTTTTTTATTTAATTCCTCAAGATATTCCGACCCGAGCACTTTCATCATCTCACTCATCGGCCACATCAGCACCGTTTCTATATGACTATTCCACATTATATGATTCAAGACTTGTTTCACACCTTCTTTCCCCGAGTAAAATTTTATCTGTGGCTCGATGAAACTAGTCTTGCCCAATAAAGTCGGCAAGACTTTTTCAAATTCTTTTTTCTCTGTTTCCAAATCTTTAATCTTACTACCCAAAAGCTCGCTGATGTTTTTTAAATCATCAACTAAGAATATTTTCTTATTCTCTTGATTCTTTTCGGTAATCAGCCCCTTTTGAATCAAAATCTTTAAGTGATCATAAACGGATGGACGGGGGAGAGCCAGCCGTTCAGCAAGTTGTCGGGCGGTCGAGGGACCCTTACTAACAAGCTCGTTGAACACCCGTTCGGTTAGTTCCGCCAGATTTAATTCGCGAAAAATTTTGGTAAACATATTTTGTATGGCTAATTATATACTTATCTTATGTATTTGTCGAGATTCGACGACATCTTTACTCCTTTCTCTATATTATGCTACTATTCTTGCACAAGGTCAAATCATATTAGTAGTAACGAGAAGAAAAATATATGAATAAGAAAATATGGTCAATTGTCGGAGTGATTATCGTCTTAGTCCTATTGGTTATAGGCTTAAACAATAACAGAATAGGAGAGAAAACCGTCATTAGGATCGGTGTAGCTGTACCCATGACTGGTAACAATGGCTTTGCTGGCGAAGGGATCCGTGATGCGATTAATCTAGCGCAAAGTAAACTAAAGAATACTAAGTACAAGTATGATGTCATCTTCGAAGATACACAAGTTGATCCCAAATCAGCAGCGACTGTAGCTCAAAAGCTAATTACTATCGACAAAGTCGACGCGATCATTGACGCTTATGCTCCGATTGGCAACATTATCGCTCCTATAGCCGAAGAAACACAAGTTGTACACATTGGAATTGCTTTTGATGCGCGAGCGGCCGAGGGAGAATATAATTTTATACATTTCCATACTCCAGACACATCAGCCAGGGCTTTTTTGACTGAGATGGACAAAAGGGGACTTAAGACTCTTGGGATTTTCCATCTAAATAATCCGGGGATCTTAGCTGTGTATAATTCAATTGTAAAATTGAGTTCCGAATACGGGATCGAAATTGTGTCTGATCAAGAATTTAAATCTGGCGATCGCGATTTCAGAAGTATAATTATAAAAAGTGCTGTAAATAAAGCCGACCTGTATGCAGTCTTAAGTATTCCACCAGAACTAGATATCTTATCTAAACAAATGAAAGAGCTCGGCCTCGGTAATATGTCGACAGCGATTTACTTTGAGTTGAGCCCGAATAAATCACTATATGAAGGTCTGTGGTCAATTGGTTTTGGCGCGGCGAGTGATGTGTTTGTCAAAGAATATAAAGATGTGTACAAAAAAGATATCGCTTTCGGTGGGCCTAATGCTTATGATGCCTTCAACCTTATCGTCAATGCAGCCGAGTCATACAAAGGTGAAGACAAACCATCGACAAAATATATCGCCGATCAAATCCAAAATCTCAAAGATTACGACGGCGTACTCGGTAGACTGACAGTGGACGAAGCGGGGATTATAGACTCACCAGTGCTTGTAAAGACTGTAAAAAATGGAGTAATGGTGTCGATAGAGTAAGGATATCTTACACTTCACTAATCACATCAAAGCCCTTAAAGCTACCAGTAATAGCGAGGCCGATGATTTTTCCACTACATGAACCTTGCTGTCTGATCTTCAAGGCAACTTCATTTAGGGTCGCGCCAGAACCAACAGCATCATCAATTAGTAAAATATTCCCGTATTTATTATTACCATCACTGACAAAGATAGAGCGACGTGCGTTTTCGGTGCGATCTTCAACCTTACTCAAAGTTTTTTGGGGGACAATCACTTCCGTTCGCGCTTTGACAATATTAATCTCACGCAGAGGTAGAGCCAAAGAATTTTTCAACTCTTTCATGAGCTGAATCTCTCTTTTGACCGTCGGCGGAATGAAACCCACAGCATCAATCTCGTATCGGCCAATCAATTCTAGGATAGTATCGCGTGATTCGGTACTTATTCTCCTTATCAGTTTTTTGTCCTGACTATTTTTGGCATAAAGAAGAATCTGACCAAGCTTGGTCTTGCCGAATCGCTCGATGGCATAAAAGTCTAAGTAAAAAACTTTATCCAGGCCAAAGTTATTTGGAAATGTCGTCTTGATTTTTTCCGTACCATCGATTAAACCATTTTTCTTCCAAACATTGTATTTAGCCAAAGTCGCCACATACTCATCGGCAGTTTTAGCAACAGGTAGATGGTTTCGTTCACACCAAAAAGAAAATCCATCTAAGCCCTCCTTCATTTCTCCGACTGGGGTAATAATCAAATAATGATCGTCGATGATCTTTTTAATTTCTGAATTGATGTCGACCGAAAGCACACTCTTTTCTGGATTCTTGACTGAGTAAAATACTTTAGGGGTACTACCGATTTTCTCAATTTGCCCAAGATTGATTAACTCGCCTAGGTGTTTCTGGGCGGCCTGCCTAGATATACTAAAAGTATCAATGATTTCCTTTGCCGTCACTGAACCTTTATTCTTTATAAAATTAACTATATTTTGCTTCGTTTCACTCATGGGAACAGTATAGTTTATTTACTATTTATAGTCAATACCACCGGACAATGATCACTGCCAAACACGTCATTCAAAATTTCCGCCTTCTTTATTTTATCTTTTAGATCAGGTGAAACGAAAAAGTAATCAATACGCCAGCCGACATTGCGCTCGCGAGCAAAAGTCTTCATATCCCACCAGCTGTATTTCACTTCTTTAGGATGAAGATGACGGAAAGAATCGATGTAGCCTTTCTCTACCACTTTATCAAGCCACGCTCTTTCGATAGGCAAGAAACCAGTTTGCTCAGCATTTTCTTTTGGCCGAGCGAGATCGATTTCATTGTGTGCGGTATTTACATCACCACAAAAGATAACAGCTTTGCCCGATTTACGGATCTTCTCAATAAATTTCAAAAACTGATCATAAAACTCCATCTTATATTTCAAGCGCTCTGGACCGCCGCCACCGTTCGGGAAGTAGCCGTTCAATAAAACAAAGTCCTTGAAGTAGGCGATTATCATACGGCCCTCTTGATCATATTTGGTATCGCCAATACTGTATTCCACTTTCTCTGGCTTCACCTTGCTGTAAATCGCCACCCCGCTGTAGCCTTTACGTATTTTGGAATGATCAAAATAGGAATGATAGCCCTTAGGATTGCGGATCACTTCGGGAAGTTGCTCGGGATGAGCTTTGGTTTCTTGGAGACAGAAAATATCCGGATTTAGTTCAAAAAGCTGAGACCATTTATCTTTCTTTACAACTGCGCGCAGGCCGTTTACATTCCATGACACGATTTTCATGGAAATAGTATAGCATCTTTCTTTATTTTAGTTTCTCTACAATCCATTCTCCGCCCTTGATATCTCCGCTCTCATCAAACTGATAGTCTGTCTGGAAGCCGTGGTAATTTGTGTCGTTCCTTAAATAATCAGCTGTCGTTTGTCCTTCTTTTTTATTTTTTATCGCTTCGACAAGAATCATTAGGCCGTCATAAGCACTGTCGGAATAGGTGCCAGGGTATTCACCGTATTTTTTGTAAAATTTTTCAGAAAAAGTCTTAGACATATTTGTGCGAAGAAAATACATCTCATCCTTTGGATTAATTTGAATGTCACCTTTTTTTGATAACCCGTAGGCAATTGTGCTAGCAGAAAGAAAACTAACATTTAATTTCAGCTCTTGGATTCTCCTAATAATAGTGGCTGTCCCCTCATCGTAACCCGTCCACAGTATAGTGTCGACGCCAAGCAATTTAATTTTCGCTAGAATAGTTGGAATCGATTCTTTTTCAGTGCCGAAGGTTATTCGATCAATTAGTACGACATCGGCTCCTGCTTGTATAGCCGCTGCATCAAACGGTACCAAAATACTCTCGCCCCAAGCGCTCTTGTCGACAATAATAGCCACTCTTTTGCTCTTCTGTACCCTTAACCATTCAGCTGTCGGACTTAATAATCGATAATTTTTCACAGCACCGAAAAAGATATAGGGGCTCTTGGTGTTAATATACTCTGAAGTATTGGCGGGTGAATACGAAGTAATCTTGTTTTCATTTAAAATAGGACCAGCGGAATCTAAGAGAAAGCTCCAGGTTGGACCGATTATGGCCTGGACTTTATCAAACGCAATCAATTTATTTACAGCTGATACAGTTTTCTTGGGATCAGTGCCATCATCCTCATAGACTATCCCCACTTTAATTCCTCTTTTTAGTAAGTCTTCCTTGGCAAGCTCAATACCTTTTTTAATATTCGAGCCATCTGTAACTGCTGTACCGCTAAGGGCAAGGGGGGCTCCGATTACGATTTCGGTATGATCAGCAAGCTTTTGCTTATTATTTATCACTAGTACCGATACCACAACTAATACCACCAAACCGCATATGTATATTATTTTTCTCATGCTACAATGGTAGCAGCTTGACTTACCTTTGTCAGTAATTTATGATGACATAATAGAAGAAGAAAAACCTTATAAACATAGCCATAATTCAACAACATGTCAGGAATATTTGACAATAAAGAACGAGATGACGCAATAGAAACCCTCCAAAGTCTAGGTTTGACCGTAAAAGAATCCCTAGTCTATTTCTCGTTAATGCAATCGGGAGAAGTGGGCGCTTCGGCTATTTCAACTGACACCAAGCTACACAGACAGTTTGTCTACGATACTTTATCGTCACTAGAAGAAAAAGGCTTAGTCGGACATGTCATTGTCCGTGGTCGTAAAAAATTCTTTAGCTATGGACCGAGCAAGCTGTCGACTATGTTTGAATATAAAAAGAAATTAGCTGAAGATTTCACGAGAAAAATCGAGAAAAAAATCTTGCCGTCTGACATACAACAGTTTGAGGTGTACCGTGGACAGGAAGCGTTTATCGCTAATGAAATGAATACTATCGATTCAATCCGCCCCGGATCAAAAATATATGTTTTTGGTAGCGTTGGCGACGAATACGAGAAGTCGCTTGGAAAATATTTAACCGAGTACGAGTTTCAAAGAGCGAAAAAGGGGGTGGAGGTATTATATCTGGGTTCATCGACACAGACAAAATTTCTTATACAAAGTAAAGACACACGTAGACTGTTTTCATATCGATTACTACCGAGTATTTTAACTGGGGCATTAAACATTACAATATTTGAAGATAGGGTCTGTTTCTACATGTACGGCCCACCAGTTGCTAATTTTACGATCAAAAGCGAAAGAATAGCCAAGAGTTATGCAGATTTTTTTCTTGGCCTTTGGCAAATGTCAAAATAGATAAACAAAAAACACCGACCGTTCGGTGTCCCTTGTTTAAATCTTTTAGATTTATTACTTCACCAAATTAAACCAAGTGCCGATAACTGGAAGTGGTTTGGTTTCATTCTTGCTGACATTAATGATACCGATAACAAGAAGGACGAGGATAATCAATTGCCACAAGTTCATCAAGTACCAGAGACCCACGACCGAAAGGATGACCCAACCGATAATCTCAACGATCAGCAAATTCACTCCTTGATTCACATGAAAATTTAAAAAGGCTGAACGATTCTTGGTGGCCAATAATGGAATAATAACAAGGATGCTTAAGTAAGACAGTATTCCCATCAGCTTGTCATTATTAACTTCGCCAGAAACTGGTGGCACTGGAGCAGGTGCCGGTGGTGGAGTCTGTGTGTTTTGATTTTGATCTGCCATATGTTTGTTTTATTAATAAATTGATATGACAGTATTATAGCATAAAACACTCTCCCCGTAGACCCTAATCCAACGCCACAAACTGCCCGTCTTTTACTTGCTTAAAGTAGAAATCACGCACTAATTTACCGTTTACAATCGAGAATTTACCGCTAACACCATCGTAATCTTTGATGTTCTTAACGTAGTTGTTAATACACTCTTTATTTAAGTTACATTTGTCGACAGCTTGGACTAATATGGAGTAGGTATCGTAAATGTTGTAAGCCACAATCTGTGGGTCGTTCCCGGTTCGTTTTTTGAACTCTTCAATGAATCTGGTCTGTTTTTCTGTCAATGAAGAGGTGTTAATCAAAGATGTATAAATCAAGCCTTCAAGATTGTCACCCGCGATTTGAACAATCTCTGGTGATTCGGTGGCATAGAGACTTAAGAATTTAGTCTTAATACCGAGCTCTGCTGCCTGTTTTATAATTAGACCTGTCGGCGCACTGCTATTCACGATATATATCGCGTCAGGCATCTTTTCTTTTATCTTTAACAAAGCTGATCGGTAGTCAGTCTGTCCAACTGGATTTCCTTCTTCAGCAACTACGGCTCCAGCATTTTTATCAACTGCCGCCTTGAATTCTTTGAGATATCTGTAGCCCATATCGGTTTGTAGATACATGATTGCTAATCTATTATAACCAAGTTCATTTACTTTATTAGCCATAGCCGTCGCATCATCCACCGCTTCAATCGAATTTTTGTATAAATAATCACCAATATCATTGCCTCCACCATATGGAGTAAAAATGGTAACCTTGTTTTGAATGGCAAGCTTTCTTACAGATTCGATGGCCGAACCGTTTAGCGGTCCAATCACCGCAACAACGCCATCGGCCTGCACCAACTTATTAAAAGCCGAGACAGATGCTGTAGGACTAAAGACATCATTCTCAATAATTAATGTAGCGTTATTTTTTGGATGATCTGCTTCAGCGATAGCGAGAGCTGTCTTGGCCTCGTCACCCGTATACGCCAGGGTACCAGTTAGTGGCAATATCACACCGATCTTCACCTTACTTGTATCTGATTGGTTAATAAGAGCAATAGCAACGACTATTAAAAC
>CAIJXO010000016.1 GCA_903824735.1 uncultured bacterium
CTGGTCACAGACATAGCCTATTTTTTGTGGAGTACCAAACTTAACAGCATAAACAGTATCGTCTTTTTGCAAATCCCACGCCTCGACTAAAGTAGTCTTAGGAATCTTTATTTTAGAAAAATCCTTGTCCGCATTACTATATCCTCTAGACTCCATGGATTTATTAAAATCATCTTCAGAGATAGGCGCTAGTTCGACTAAATCTGCCTCCACAATCTCAAGTTCAATACCATCAATATAGTCATCGAGCTGATCATTGTAGTCTTGATTAAAACTCATCCATCTACCCTGAGAAAGAATCACCATTTCGTCACCAACAATATAATCAAGGGAGTCTCTAACTGTTTTTGAAAAAGACTTAGCATTGTCTTCTTTTTCAACTTCTACTTTTACAGAAAGAAGTTCTGCCTTTGGAATATTATTCTCTGTGGCATATTTCTGAAGTGCTTCGATTGAAAGTTCTTCAATATAGTCGGATTCGCTTCCTCTCCAGTGGAACTTATATTTTTCTTGACCGGAGAATATAAAATCTACTCCGTACAACTCATGCGAATTTGAAGCAAAATCAGTACTTCCATTTGAAGCCATAATTTCATCTACGAGTTTTTGCTCATACCTAACACCTGCCGTTGTTGTATCAATAAGTGTCGTTCTTGGTAGTGGGAATTGTTCCGTTAGGTCCATTGCAGAAATCAAACTATTAAAAAAATCAGATAGCTTGTCTTTTTCAATTTCTGGAACTACTAATACAGAGGATCCAAATTTACCAGACTTACCAAAGTTAATCTTTTGATCTTCAATTACAGAAGCCTGTAGGTAATCTATTGACTCACCACTTTCAATATCGAGCTTGCTGTTCTTTGTATAGCTTTTAATTTCCTTCTTCTTTTTACCAGCAAATTTCTTTGAAGATTTTTGCCTTACATCAGCACCGTTGGCGATTCTTTTTGCAACCTCTGTTCCAAAGTCATGATCACAAAATTGTCTCAGGTAGAAGTGAGCCTTACCGTAACTCAAAGCAAAACAGTATTTGTCATTTTCCCAAAGATAGCAGGCGTAATATATTTTATTTGTAGGTTCTTCTGTGAAAAATTCACTATAAGTTTCTACCCACGGAATCTTTGTAGGTGCTGGTTCTTCCGAGAAGTAGAAGTCGCACTGGTAGCCTTTTTCAGTCGCCGAATGAACATGTTTCAACTTCAAATACTTCAACCTGTCTTTCAGGTCTTTAACTCGGTCTTTGGGGATTTTGAAGACATTGAGCTTCATGAGGCCATTTTAACATTTTCACCATATTTCTAAAACCTTTCAAATAATGGCACAGACTAGACTTAATAGTTATTAAGCGTCATTAATGGCCTAGGCCTTCCCAAGTTAAGAAAATGGTGTTTTATAGATAACAGCCCTTCCCAAGAAAATTTATAAAAGTTATAATGGAACTAATGAAAAGTCGAGAAAAAAAATTAACATACATCAGTCTATTCAGTAGTGCGGGTGTTGGATGTTACGGTTTCTCGCAAGAGGGATTTGACTGTATTGCAACTGTTGAATTAATCAACAGACGTTTAGAGGTGCAAAGACACAATGAAAAATGTTTGTACCAGAGCGGTTATATTGCAGACGATCTTACAAAAAAATCTACACAAGAGAAAATCTTTTCTGAAATTGATTTATGGAAATCAAAGCAAGGTATTAAAGAGGTAGATATTCTACTCGCTACCCCTCCGTGCCAGGGGATGTCTGTGGCTAACCACAAGAAAGGAGATGAGCTGGCTCGAAACTCACTTGTTGTTGAATCGATAAAGCTTGTAGATAAAATCCAACCAAAAGTCTTCTTATTTGAAAATGTTCGTGCGTTTCTTTCTAGTCTCTGTACAGACACAGACAAAAAACCAAAGACAATTCGTGAGGCAATAGAATTAAATCTTGGTGGTAAATACAATATTCACTATCAAGTAATCAATTTCAAGGATTATGGAAATCCATCTAGTAGAACTCGAACACTTGTTATTGGTGTCAGAAAAGATGTTCAAGAAATAACCCCACTAGATTTGATGCCACCATTAAAAGATGGAGGCACTCTTCGTGATGCAATAGAATACCTACCCTCACTTAAAACCATGGGTGAAATCTATAGCAAAGATTTTTACCACAACTTCCGTCCTTATGGAGAACACATGGTTGCATGGGTTGAGAAAATAAAAGAGGGTCAATCGGCATTCGATAATGAGGATCCGAAGCGAAGACCTCATCAAATCAAAAATGGAAAGGTCGTTGCTAACGAAAATAAGAACGGGGACAAATACTCTCGATGTTATTGGGACAAGGTTGCACCTTGTGTTCATACCAGAAACGATATCTTTGCTAGTCAGGCTACGATTCATCCGAAAGATAACCGAGTCTTTAGTGTGAGAGAGCTAATGAACATGATGTCTATCCCAGAAACATTTAAGTGGGTAGGGATATCTTTGGCTGAGTTAAATAAACTATCTGACGAAGAAAAGAGGAAGATTCTCAAAAAGGAAGAAGTTAATATCCGTCAGTCTATAGGAGAAGCCGTTCCTACTGTTATTTTCAAAGGAATTGCACAAAACCTCAAAAAAAAACTCAAAGCATCTGAACAGAGCGAGACACAGATCAAAAAACTCATTGCTGACAAAGGATTAGATTCTGAGGAAAATCTGAGAGATTTTATTAAAGAAAACATAAAGGATTTAAGCTATCCTGAATTGGCAAAGATTGTAGAACTCGCAAATGCTGAGCGACTTAAACATGCTGCCTATTACACGAGACAAGATATCTGCTTCACTATTATCAAAGATCTACCTGATGCGTCTAAGTTCGATAAGATTTCAATCCTTGAACCATCTGTAGGGGCTGGTAATTTCATACCGTTAATTATTGAGAAGTATAAGACGGTAAAGGAGGTAGTAATTGATGTTATTGATATAGATAAAAATGCTATTAACACACTCAATCTCTTACTGAAGAAATTAAACATTCCAAAAAATATAACTATAAACCTAATCACTAAAGACTTCCTTTTGTACGGAGAAACAAATCTTTTCAATCAATCTAAGAGATATGACATAGTTGTCGGAAACCCTCCATTTGGTGATATCTCAGAAAATAAAGATTTGCTAAAGTTATACAAAAAAGATAAATACAATACGGATACTAATAACCTATTCTCTCTTTTCCTAGAGAAAGCAATTCAGTTTGGAGATACTGTTGGATTTATCATTCCGAAAAGTTTTCTTTCAGCACCTGAGTTTAATAAGACGAGAGAACTAGTGTCGTCGTTTGGTGTTGAAAAAATTACAGACTACGGAGAAAAAGGTTTTAAAGGTGTAAAAATCGAAACGATAAGTCTAATTATTA
>CAIJXO010000017.1 GCA_903824735.1 uncultured bacterium
CTAGTTTTGTCTATATTTTCTGACAATCAAAAATATATCTATATATTAAGCCATATTATATGTATTTTCTCATTACTTTATTTGACAAATCACTTTTTATAGACTAATATATATGCATATGAAAAATAAAAACATCTGGATAACAGTGATTGTCGTCGTAGTTTTAATAGTCTGGGGCGCTAGTGTTCAGCTAAAGAATAGCCGTAATAGTCAAACGATAAAAATTGGCGATCTATCCGCCATGACCGGAGCTTTTGCTGTCGCTGGTGAAATGCTAAATAATTCTGCGAAGATTGCGATGGAAGAAATAAACGCTAGCGGTGGTGTGAACGGCCGAATGATCGAAGTAATCGCCGAGGACACCGAAAATGATCCCAAGAAATCAGTCAGTGCTTATCAGAATCTAAAATTAAAAGGCACACGCTACTTTATCGGGGAAGGTAGCCCCATCGTCAGCTCCGTGAGACCACTAGCCATCACTGATGGAAATCTAATGATGTCTTCGGCCGCTATCGCTTCTTCTTATACCGACGGTGAAGTTCTTTCTTGCCGTTTCTCCCTCACCCCATCAAACATTGCTCGATCAACCATGTCTTTACTGGCAAAAAATAGCTACGCGAGTGCCAGTTTTCTTTTACCTGACAGTGAATACGGCCTAACCCTCTATGAAGAATTAAAGAAGCTCAACACCAACAATCAGATAAACATCAGTAATACTGAATTTTACATCGTGGGTACATCGGCTGATTACCGCACAAACATCACTAAGATTGTTTCGAACCAAAGCAAGACTGACGTCTTAATCCTAATGAACAATTCAAGCACTCTTGAGCCAATGTTGAAGCAGTTAAAGCTGCTCGGCTGGAACAAACCAATAATTTCTGACAATGCGACAATTAATAATCCGACTTTGAAAGATTTATCTCTCGTAAACGGCATCGAGTATATCGACTATGAATACTCAAGACTGGTCGAGACGACTGATTCGTCAGAGACTAAGAATTTCAAAGATAAATATCGCACACTAACAAGTAAAGATCCGGTCTATATCCCCGCTGGCCACTATGATGCGATAAAACTTTTGGCTTATGCTATCGGTAAGGTTGGTGATGATCCAGAGAAAGTCGCCAAATTCATCAGTAATCTAAAGGATTATCAAGGAATTACTGGTTCCCTATCTTTCAACTCAGACTGTGAAGCGACTCGTGAGAACTTCTATCGTAAGGTGGTGGATGGTAAGTTTGAGGTGGTGAAGTAAAATATTTTATAGGGCAGAAATCGGCGTAATCTCTCCATCTACTACCTTGTTAACCACAATATCCTGAATACGAACACCATTTTCGTCAAAAGACATTGAGCCTGAAGCTCCGTCAGTCTTGGTTTTTTGAATATTCTTCTGCCAAGTCTTACCTTCTTCATCATAAGCATTGATGAGAGTGTTGAAAGTATCGTAACCAAAGTCAGCCAAAAACCCCGGTTCAGAGCCATATTTCTTCTTATATTCCTCCTTAAAGGTGTCGGCGTCTCCACTTTCTAACCAGATTGAGATTGAGCCATCGAGGACTTTGGTACTGCCCAATATTCTTTGGTAATCAGCAAAGCCAGTTTGTAACTGCGCATCAAACATAAAGAAAGGATGCTTCGATGGAGAGAGAGTTAAGATATTTTTAACCATTAGGGCACCGTTTTCTGGGGAAGTTAGAAACAAGACTCCATCGTAATTATTTGTAGTAATTTTCGTAGCATAGTTGCGTAAATCATCCTTACCATTTATCACTAGTCCATCATAGGCTCCAGAATAGGTCTTTTTGAAAGCCTCGTAGAAAGATAGACCGCCTGCCGTATTATCATAAAGTACCGCCACTTTATTCAACTTATAATTAGCATTGATATATTTAGCAAAGTTCTCTATCGGTGCCTCGGGTAGAGGGCTCGTCTGAAAAATATTGTCTTTACCCAAGCCTTTAGTCTGTATACCAAGTTGCATCACTGGAATATCTGTCTTCACAACATCAGGATAAATAGCATCTATTACCGGTGTCGATAGCATAACGATCGCATTTACGTGATCGACAGAAGTTACTTTCTTATACGCAGTCACTCCTTTATTAGCGTTAAAAGCATCGTCTTCAATGACAATGTTTACTTTCAAATCAGGGTGTACCTTTTCATACAATTCTTCCGCTAAGAGAATTCCCTTTTGATAATTTTCTCCGGCCACAGCATAGTCCCCCGAAAGTGGAGCCATGATCCCAATAGTGACCGAACCCGCTCCCTTTGATGACTGATTATAGTAAACCGCCCCGATCACGATCAGAATTACAACGACGATACCGCTTAATATTTTTTTATTCATACTGCAAAGCTTACCTTATCTGGCACTAAATTAACATTTTTCAAAAGAAAAACCGTGTATTTTGGAATAAGGCTTACCAACAAAGGTTATCTAGCAAAATGAATTGACATATTTTATGTCATTTGCTATTCTTTTTACATGTTTGATGATAAGTCGATAAAGCTTCTGGCCCTTAGCAAGAATGAAGTAAAGATGCTGAAAGCCCTAGAAGAAAGAGAGAGACAGAGTGTTGCTTCCCTGTCCCATATAGCCAAAATACCCAGGATGACCACCTATTTGACTCTCGCCTCTTTAAAGAGTCGCGGATTGATAAAATACAGCCAGACGGGTAAAAGAAAGTTTCGGCAAATTGCCGACAAAGAAAAAATGTCCGCAATATTTAGAAAAACTGACTTCTCAGTTATTAAAGGATTGGAAAACTTGTGGAACATCTGGGAAAGAGCGGCCAACTCACCTAAATATGGACGAATTTATGGAATTCAACCGACCGCTTCACTAAAAGAAATATTATCCAAGATAGACTGGGAGGAAAAGATCTCGCCAGTTAACAGTGGAATCACAAAAAACAAATTAATAGTCGAGGGTCTAATTCGAGAAGACTATATCTTAAATTATCTTAAACCTTTCGAGGGAAACAAAGAAAAACAGCACCAGATTTTATTAGGATTACAAAATCGCTCGAGCGATATGATTTATGTCAGCAATGATTATTTCAACAAGCCCGTCGATTTCTTAATGTTTGAAAATCATGGGTATATCATCAATTGGAAAAGCGAGGTCGCGATTGAAATCAAGAATAAAGATACACTAGACTTCCTTAAAGAGTTGTTCGATCTAGCTAGAGGTTATGGCAAAAAAGTGGGTCAGGGTGCTTATATTAGAGAGCTCGCGGGAAAGATATAGAATTACTTATAAACCACCGCCTCACCATTCACAATCTGCTTCATCATCATTCCTCTCTTACTTGTACCATATTCATCGAATTGACCGGATGAAACCAATTTTTTCTGAACACAGGCGACATCGTTACCGCAAGTGGAAATGGCTTTGAGCAAAAGTACGGTTGCTTCTTTAGAAAGTTCGAAAACACCACCCTGGACACCAGAAACTTCCTCGGGGAAAGAATAGATAGTATTACCGACAAAAGGCCGAGCAATTGGTAATTCGACAACGTACGTACCCAACACCGGCATCTTCATCGATAGCTGACCCATCTTGGCAATACCGCTTGAGAAGAAGAAAGTGACATCGGGTGCATAGATTGCATCGACTTTAGCATTATTGATTCTGGTCAATTCTGGTAGTAAGTTGGCGTTGTTATCAAGTAAGACGGTATCGACAGCGATTTTACCTTTGAAATTAGCCACGAAGCTATCGTGATGAGTCTTGGAGAAAGCATTACCATAAGTCACGATTGCAATATTTTTATAACCTAGTTCGGTCATCTTTTCGGCAATGAACTTTGATTCGTTTTCGAGCGAATACTGAATGTTGAAAAATAGTTTACCGCTTTGCTCATACAAATCTTTCGAAGCGGCTGAGGGGACAATCGCTAAAACATTTTTCGTTTTGAGTAGTGGCACAATCGCCTCTTGTGGTGATCCGCAACCAGGACCGATGATAAATTTCGCTCCATTAATATCCGTTAGCTTTTGAAAAGCAGAAACGGTCGTCTTGGGATCACAAGCGTCATCTTCAAAAATAAATTCCACATCTGAACCCTTCGACCCTTCCACCACACCCTTTCTTACCTCTTCGCCAAAGCTTGCTAGTGCTCCAGTAGATGGAGCAATGACACCGATTTTTATGCCTTTAGTGTCGGGTTTGGATTGATTGATAATTACGATGATTAAGATTACAACGATGATGGCGACGATACTTTGAATGGTGTTTTTATTCATAAAATAAGTTTAGCACGATTTATACACAGCACAAAAGATTGACGGTATCGCCCAATAGGTATAGGATACTCGCGCCATGAAAAACCTCGCCTTTATTGATGGGCAAAATTTGTATATTAGTACAACCCAAGCTGATAATTCTTGGCGGGTTGATCTACTGAGGTTTAGGATATATCTCGAGAAGAAATACAACGTCAGTGAAGCATATTATTTCTTGGGCTATATTCAGGAAGAAAGAGGAGAGCTTTATGAGAAAATCAGGCAAGCTGGTTTTATTTTAGTCTTCAGACAACATAACCTAGCA
>CAIJXO010000018.1 GCA_903824735.1 uncultured bacterium
ATCGTACTCAACGTTCTGAGAAGAGCGGTCTTTTCGATGAAAAGATCTTCGGACCAGATAAGGATTACGAATGTTATTGTGGTAAATACAAAGGTATTCGTTATAAAGGAATTGTCTGTGAAAAATGTGGAGTCGAAATTACTCGCTCGATTGTCCGTCGTGAAAGAATGGGTCACATCGAGTTAGCTTCACCCGTTTCTCATATCTGGTTCCTGCGCGGTATCCCATCAAAGATTGGAACCATGCTTGGTATGACTACTGGTGACTTGGAGAAAGTTATTTACTTTGCCGGTTACATTATCACCAATACTCATGAGAATGAAAGAGAGAGAATCTTACACGATATTGATAATGAATTCAAACAGAAAGTAAAAGCGGTTCAAGATGAAAAGACCAAAGAAGCCCTAAAAGAGCTTTTGGTTAATGCGAAAAAAGAAGTAGAAAGCATTCGTACTGGTGTCGTTATCGACGAGGTGCTTTACCACAAGTATTCCATGAAATATGGTTCACTTTTCGAAGCCTCGATTGGTGCTGAAGCCATTTTCAATATCTTGAAGGGTATCGACTTAGCGAATCTTGAAAAGAAGTTGGAGGGTGAGTTAGAGAAAGCAGGTTCACTTGAGCGTGAAAAATTAAACAAGCGCTTGTCGCTTGTCCGTTCCATGAAGGAGGCGGGCCTACGTCCAGAGTGGATGTTTTTGACTCGAATCCCAGTTATTCCTCCTGCTCTTCGTCCGATGGTGCCACTTGATGGAGGACGTTATGCCACTTCTGATGTAAACGATTTGTATCGAAGAGTAATCAACCGAAACAACCGCCTTTTGAAACTGAAAGAAATCAAAGCGCCGGAAGTTATTTTGCGAAACGAAAAAAGAATCTTGCAGGAAGCCGTCGACTCTTTGATTGATAACTCAATTCGAAGTGGAAACGATGCTTTCTCCGCGGTTGGAAATTCCCAGAAACGTGCTTTGAAATCACTAGCCGATAACCTTAAGGGTAAGCGTGGTTTGTTCCGTGCAAACTTGCTTGGTAAGCGTGTGGACTACTCTGGCCGTTCCGTTATCGTTGTTGGTCCGGAGTTGAAATTGAATCAATGTGGTTTGCCAAAGCATATGGCTTTGGAGCTTTTCCGTCCGTTCATTATTTCTGAACTTTTGAAGAAAGAATTAGCCTTCAACATTCGTGGTGCCGGTCGTCTAATCGACGATGGTATTCCAGAGGTGTGGGCAATTCTTGAAGAAATTATCGAAAATAAATATGTATTGCTAAACCGTGCGCCGACTTTGCACCGTTTGGGTATTCAGGCCTTTAAACCAGTTTTGATTGAAGGTTCGGCTATTCAAGTGCACCCACTCGTTTGTACCGCCTTCAACGCGGACTTCGACGGAGACCAGATGGCCGTTCACGTTCCACTTGGTGAGGAAGCGCAAATTGAAGCCCATGAGATTATGGCCGCTGACAAGAACATTCTAAAGCCAGGTAACGGCGAGCCGACAGTTTCAGCAAAACTGCTCGATATTATTCTTGGTTGTTATTGGATGACCAAAGAAGTGAAGGGTGAGAAAGGTGAAGGCAAATATTTCTCATCACCAAATAGTGCTATTACGACTTTCGACTTCGGTGCCATTTCTATCCGTGCCAAGATTCATGTCTTGGGTACTGGTAAAGCTCGTTACGCCGCTTTCGGTGAAAAACCATTTGAGACCACCGTCGGTAGAATTTTGTTCAACAGCACTTTGCCAACTGACTATCCATTCGTAAACAAGGAAATCACTAAGAAGACCATGTCTGCAATTTTGGACGATATCATTAACCGATATGGTATCGGTAATGTGCCAAAAGTTTTGGACAAGATCAAAGCCTTTGGTTTCAAATATGCCACTTACTCTGGCGTGACTTGGGGTCTTGATGATTTGAACATTCCTGAGGAGAAGCCACAGGTTATTGCCGCCGCTAAAGCCAAATCAGCCGAAGTTCTAAACTTCTTTAATGAAGGACTTTTGACTGATGAAGAAAGATTAAGAAAAAATATTGAAATTTGGCACGGGGCTAAAGGTGAGCTTGAAAAGCTTATGCCTAAAGCTCTTGATGCCAACGGTTCAGTGTCCGATATGTGGATTTCTGGAGCCCGCGGTTCGCTTGGTAACATTACCGCGATGGCCGGTATGAAAGGTTTGATCGTGAACACCGCCGGAGAAATTATTGAATTCCCAGTTATTAGTTCTGCTAAGGAGGGTTTGACTCCGATTGAATACTTCATTACGACTCACGGTGCTCGTAAAGGTTTGACGGATACCGCGCTTAACACTGCGAAAGCCGGATACCTGACCCGCCGTCTGTTCGATGTCGCTCAAGATATTATTATTACTGAGGACGATTGTAAGACCAAGGAAAGTGTCGGCGTTAAGAGTGATGCTGAATTCGGTTCGGGCGTCTCCTCAATCTCGAAAAATATTCGTGGCCGAACCTTAGCCGCTGACGCCCTTGATAAGAAAGGTAATGTCCTTTTCAAAAAAGGTCACCTCTTAAAGAAAGATGAAGCGCAGAAAATTGAGAATGAGGGTTCGGGCGAAGTCTTTGTACGCTCACCTTTGACTTGTAAAACTGTCCACGGTGTTTGTGCTGAATGTTATGGTTCTGATCTTGGTCGTGGCGAATTAATCGGTCTTGGCGAAGCGGTCGGTACCGTTGCCGCTCAAGCGATCGGTGAGCCTGGTACCCAGTTGACCATGCGTACTTTCCACTCCGGAGGTGCCGCCTCAGTCGGTGGAGATATCACCCAAGGCTTGCCTCGTGTGGAAGAAGTTTTTGAAAAGCGTAAACCAAAGAGCCCAGCTGTCGTCAACAAAGCAGACGGTGTCGTCACTGGCGTAAAAGATATGGGCAAGGAGAAAATCATTACCGTTCTGCCAGAAATCGAGGATAAAGCTAAGGGTAAGAAAGCCGCAGAGATTGAATATGAATTCAGTTCACGCCGTATTCCATTAGTGAAAACTGGCGATAGGGTAAAGAAGGGTCAGCTTTTGACTGACGGTTCCGCTGATATTGATGAGCTCTTCAAGTTTGCTGGTAAAGAAATTACCATGAACTATGTTATTACGGAAGTTAACAAACTTTACGAATTGCAAGGAGAAGCGGTTTCTCGTAAGCATATTGAAATCATCGTGAAGCAGATGTTCTCGCGTATGAAAGTAAAGGATCCAGGTGATACTACTGTTTCTGAAGGTGATATTATTGATGAGCTTGACTATCGTCTAGAAAACGAAGAAGCCGAAGCGAAAGGCGGTAAAGGTATGCGCGCTGAGCCTGTGGTTATGGGTATTACTGAAGCCTCACTTGCTCGTCGTTCATTCCTATCGGCCGCATCATTCCAGCACACTAACCGTGTCTTGATTAACAATGCTGTTCGTGGTTCCGTTGATCGCTTGGTTGGTCTGAAGGAAAATGTTATTATTGGTAGATTAATCCCTGCTGGTACTGGTCATAAAGATAGTCCTAAATTCAAAATCGTTCAAGATATTATGAGAGAGATTGATGGGGGAAGTGAGGAGTAGCAACCACCTCGGCGCTCCACGTTTGTTTATTAATCTAATTAAGAAACGAATGAAAAATCAAAAAGGTTTCGTCATTCCGTTAGTCATCGCCATCGTTGCTATTCTGGCAATTGCTGGGACGGTTTATTTGGCTGAGCGTGAAAAGCCCGAAATGTCATTTGAGCTAGTGGAAATTGATACTGACGATTCAATCCAGTCAACTAGCACAGTTGCTACAACTACTATTGCTGATACTAGAGATTGGAAAACCTATAAAGACGTTAAACAAGGATTTGAATTTTTATATCCTCCGGATATGATTATAAAGAATCAAGCAGATGCTGTAGTCTTAGACTTTCCTGATTCGAGAGTCGCGGGGACTATGTTGGTTTCGGCTGGGGTGAAGTTGTATGTAATACCATCTGTTTCTCCGAGCTGTTTTGGTGGTGATTGGATGCCTGATGATCCTCATATAACCCTAGAGAATATAAATTTTTATCACCGAGATAGCGGAGGAGGTTTTGATCCACAAAACACACATCATGCCTATACTGGCGTTAAGGGTGATAAATGTTATAAATTTCTACTGACGCACTTACAGGATAAGTCCAAAGTTTCTGGTTTATCCCCAGGTATTTTTCCAGATTTTGTTCCATCTTCTCTGCATAAAATATTTGATCAGATCGTTTTGTCTTTTGAATTTGTTCCAGCAACCCCCGAAAAACCTGTTGCCTGCACCATGGATGCTTTCATGTGTCCTAATGGTACCTATGTTGGTCGTAGTGGACCGAAGTGTGAGTTTGTCTGCCCTGTCGCTACAAGCACTAACGCAGAAGTGAAAATCGGTCAAAGTATTACTATAAATAGCATTAAAATAACACCACTTGAGGTTACTGGTGATAGTCGTTGCCCTCGAGCCACAAAGTGTGTCTGGGCGGGGACAGTGAATCTAACGGTGAGATTGCAAAGTGGCGACATGGCGCAAGAAGCTGCATTAGCTTTGGGTGAGAATTTTAGGTTTGATAATAAAATTGTAACATTCACAAAAGTTGCACCAGAAAAAACTTTTGTTCAGATTCAGCCCTCGGATTATAATTTTAGTTTTGTTGTGTCATCAATATAAATAAGATGAAAAAAATATTAAATAATCAAAAAGGTTTCGTCATCCCGCTAGTCATCGCCATCGTCGCTATTCTGGCGGTTGGTGGGACCGTATATTTGGCTGAGCATAAAGAACTAGAGGCACCGATTGTGATTGATACAAATGTGCCCACTCAGGCGACAACAACTGTAACAGCGACTACCACTGTTTCTACAAGTACAACAAGCTCCATAATTACTTCTATTTCTCCTGCGTCTGGTCCAATTGGCACCATTATTACTATAACTGGTAGTAATTTAAATGGTTTTGAGGGAGATATGGACATTTGGATTCAGAACGGTCGTGGTGAAGTTGGTTTAGCTGCATTGATACCGGGTTTTGACATTAAAAGTAATTATCCAACGTTTAGTAATCAAAGTTTTAAGATTAAAATCGATAGCCGTATTTGTGAGCAAGCTAGTATTTATTATTCAGGCTTGTCATGTAAAAGCTATATGGATATTTTGCCTGGTAATTACACTCTCTACACTAGTCCTTGGGGCAATAAAAGTAACGAAGTCAAATTTACTGTCACAGCAACAGAGCCCGAAAAACCGATTTTCTGTGCTATGGATGCCATGATGTGTCCTAATGGTACCTATGTCGGTCGCAGTGGACCGAAGTGTGAGTTTGTGTGCCCAGCACAAAGTAGTTGTGTTAAAGAGGGAGGAGAGATTAATACTGCAAAAAAACTTGTTACAAGTGATAATAGACAGTGTTGCCCGGGCTTGATTGCCAAGGAACAAACTAACTTACCTTCTGATGCTCCAGACATATGTTCTAAACCATAATATATAATGTCCACCTCCGTTGAAAAAATTAAAGAGAGACTAAGTATCACGGATCTTTTGGGTACTTATATCAAACTGGAAAAAGCGGGGAAGAATATGAAAGCCCGCTGCCCGTTTCATAATGAGAAGACTCCGAGTTTCTTTGTTTCACCTGATCGTGATTCATATTACTGTTTCGGTTGCCAAGCGAAAGGTGATATTTTTACTTTTGTTCAAGAATTTGAAGGTGTTGATTTCTTTGGCGCCCTGAAAATGCTAGCAGAGAGAACGGGCGTGACTCTTGATATTGGCAACTTTGAAAAGAAAAATGATAAAGAGGCAATATTCAATGCCCTCGAAGCCGCCACTCAATTCTTTGAATCAAATCTTCCGAAATCTAATTCAGCCCAGAAATATCTGGAAAAGAGAGGGCTGACTGAAGAGACTATTAAGACCTGGCGTATTGGTTTTGTCGCTGACGATTGGCGCACCCTTTATGATTATCTCACCGCTCGAAAGTTTACTGATAGTGAAATTGAACAAGCAGGCTTGATTAAAAAGACTGATAAAGGCGCTTATGATCGTTTCCGTGGCCGTATAATGTTCCCGATCCGCGATAGCGCTGGCCGTGTCGTCGGTTTCTCTGGCCGAATCTTGCCTGAAAATGATGACGGCAAAAGCGCTAAATATATAAATAGTCCAGAAACCGCGGTGTTCAACAAGTCTCGCATCATGTATGGTTTTGATCTTGCTAAACTGGCGATAAAGAAGATGGACTACTCGATTGTCGTTGAAGGCCAAATGGACATAATTATGTCTCATCAGGCGGGTTTCAATAATGTCGTTGCTACCTCTGGTACGGCTCTTACGCCCGAACACCTGACTTTACTTAGAAGAATCTCAAACAGAGTAATCATGGCTTTCGACGCGGACAAGGCGGGAATGAATGCCGCTACCAAAGCCTGGCAGCTAGCTTTGTCCCTTGGTATGGAGGTAAAGATCGCTGAGTTTAAAGACGGTAAAGACCCAGCCGATGTTTTACTGGGTGATGATGGTAAAGAAAAATTCACGCAAGCGATAAAAGACTCTACTCACATAATAGACTTTCATCTTTCAAAAATACTTTCCGAAAAGCTTGATGCTCGTAAAATGGGTGGGGAAGTTAGAGAAAAAGTCTTGCCGTTCTTAGCCTTGATTGAAAGTAGTATTGAGAAATCTCATTTTGTAAAGAAAATCAGTGAAAAAACTGGTATCGAAGAGAAGGCTCTTTGGGACGATTTAAAGAAAGTGAAGATTGAACCTGGCGCCGCTGGTGTCGAGGTTAAGGCTGGAAAATTTAATGAAGTAAATTTAGTAACTAAGGCCGATTCGATTGAAAGACGAATTTTAGGTATATTACACTGGCAAAAGAAGAATCCAGAACCAATTATCGATAATGGTAAACTTAAGGAAAGATTGAAAGAGATAATCGGGGATGAGAATTTTAGAAAACTAACCCATACCCCCGAGCAGATTTTAAGCGAAGCCGCCTTTGAAGCTGAGCAATACTATGAACCAAAGAAGATACCCGCCGTGCTTGAGGAGTTACTAAAAGAATTAGAAAAAGAA
>CAIJXO010000019.1 GCA_903824735.1 uncultured bacterium
CTCAAATGATTTAAGGTCGGGGACTTCAAAGCTGGAAATCCAGAAAGCGATTAAACCAAGGACGATAAAGCCTAAACTAACAAGCGAGATAGTTATCGCCCGCCAGTGTTTTTTAGCAAATTTTAAAAGCTTTTTGGCTTTTTTCATATTTTGTAATTATACCATATTTGTGTTAGATTTTAACTATGAAAATTGATACAGATCCGAAGAAGATTGAGGAATTTTTGACACGCGGGGTGGCAAATATTTACCCAAACATCGAGGTTCTTAGAAAAGAGCTTTCTTCTGGTAGACGGTTGCGAATATATAACGGCATTGACCCAACTGGTAAGTTGCACATCGGTCACGGTGTCGTTCTAAGAAAGATGAGACAGTTACAAGATCTTGGACACGAGATTATTGTTTTGATTGGAGACTTTACTGCCATGATTGGTGATCCAACAGACAAAAAGGCCGCGCGTAAACCATTAACCAAAAGCGAGGTGAAAAATAATGCCGCGAACTACAAGAAGCTTATCGGGAAAATCCTGAGCATTAAAAGATCAAAGATTAGATTCGTTTATAACGAAAAATGGACCAATAAGCTCACTCCTCATGATTTACTCAACCTAGCTTCTTGTTTTACCGTTCCGCAAATTCTTGAGAGGGACATGTTTCAGGAAAGAATGAAGTCTGGAAACGACTTACACTTAAACGAGGTTTTGTACCCCCTTTTTCAGGCTTATGATTCCGTAACGATGAATGTTGATATGGAAATTGGTGGAAACGATCAAACCTTTAACATGCTAGCGGGGAGAACTATGCTCAGAAAAATGAAAGGTAAAGAAAAGTTTGTTTTGACGACTAAACTTTTGACTGACCCGACAGGCAAGAAAATGGGCAAGACGGAAGGGAACATGATTAATCTAGAAGATGATTCAGATAGTATGTTTGGAAAGATTATGTCTTGGACTGACGGAATGATGATGCTCGGCTTTGAACTTTGCACCAATGTCTCGATGGAAGAGATTGAAAAGATAAAACAAGAGTTGGCAGCTGGCGCAAACCCTCGCGATATAAAGGTTCGTCTAGCTAAAGAAATTATTACTATTTATCACAGCCAAGAAAAAGCCGACAAAGCGGAGCAGAATTTTGTAGAGACTTTCAAAAACGGGGGTGTGCCAGAAAATATTGATGAAGTGATGGCAACAAATGGTGAGTTGCTCTCTGATATTTCCCTACGCGCCGGTGTCGTAAAATCTAAGGGTGAGTTTCGTCGCTTAGTTTTAGAAAAGGCGGTTAGCAATCACGAGACCAATGACAAAATCACCGATCCAAATTGGAGGGTGATTTCAACCGCAATATTTAAAATCGGGAAGCGCCGCTTTCTGAAGGTTCTAATTAAGTAAACTAGAAATTATCAACGTCGTTGTATTCACTGAACTCTTCAGTGAAAGTGTCTTCGATGATAGCTGGATCAATTGCATCATCGCCACCCACCATTTCATCCTCACCGGAGGCATCTTTATCACCCTTTTTCTTATCTACTACCTCATCATTTGCTTTGCTTGTTTTTTTCTTTGCCATATATTTTTTAAAAATTAACTTTTTTATATTAATAACATGCCTGAAAAAGTTTGCAAGGGGTAAAAAACTACCCAGCCTGTGGAAAACTTTTTACCGTCGCAAAGTAGGTGAGGCCGACCGCTATCGCGTCATATTCGTCGTCATATTTAAGGGTTTTTTCGATTTTTATCAACCTCTTAACCATCTCGGTCACCTGCTCTTTTTCGCTTTTGCCATAGCCAGTAACCGCCACTTTAATCTCAAGTGGTGTAAATTCACGCACCTCAAGCTCGTTTTTTGCCGCTTCATATAGTATTACTCCGCGCGCTTCACTTACCTTCATCGCCGTCTTGGCGTTATTCTTAAAAAACAGAGTTTCAATTGCTAAAGCATCTGGTCCATACTTTTTAATCAAATCAGACACTTCTTTTCCAATTAAAAACAATCTTTTTTCTGCTAGTTCTTTAGCTGAAGTTTTAAAACATTCAGAAAAAATTAAAGTTTCTTTACTGCCGGAAGATTTTTCTAGTATTGCTACACCTAATCTTTCATAACCAGGGTCGATAGCGATTATTTTCATGTGTAAATTATAACAAAATCTCAACCGCCCCCGCCATCAGAATGGCACCCCCTCCTCATCCGATGAGAGGGTGAAGAATTTTATTCAACGTTCGTGTAGAGATCTTGAACCTCGTCATTGTCCTCAAGCGCTTCAATCAATACATCTAATTTTTCATTGTCCTCTGGGGAAAGGGGAGTAAGCATTTTAGGCATAAAACCCTCAGCGGTTTTTTCAAAAGCCCACGAAGCGCTACCCGGCGCGGCGAGTGCTGAACCGTGCTCGACTAAAATATGTTTTACTTCCGCTGCCGCCTTGTTTCTATTGTCAGTAAGGACTTCAATCATAATCGCGACACCACCGGGGCCATAAGCTTCATAAAGGATTGCTTCCATCTCCGCTGCGCTTTTATCACCACCTTTTTTCAAGGCTCTCTCAATATTTTCATTTGGCACATCAAACTCGCGCGCTCTAGCGACGACCGCTTTTACGCCTGGTGAATTTACATCTCCGCCCGCCTTCTTTACTTCGACAGTAATCAACCGCGCCATCTTGGTATAGACCTTACCCTTCTTGGCATCGGTAATGGCCTTCTTGTGCTTGATCTTAGAAAATTTATTATGTCCGCTCATATAAGGAGATAATAGCGGAAAATGGGGGAGGAAAATAGACTTGACACGCTAGATGTTGGGGTGTTTAATATCCAAGAATCTGTAACGGCCGAATGGCTTTAGTGCCATCTGCCTATTGAAAGGGAAAAGGACCATGAAGAAAAAGATTAAGTCGGGTTTTGCCATGATGGAACCCCTGTTTCTCATCGCGATCATTGCCATTGCGATCGCACTGATCTGCGGCGCCGTGTCTGGTCGGCGTCAGAAGAATAAAGACGCAGAACATTCACGCCCCGACTCGCCTCCGATCACCAACACCGAGCCGGTGACGGTGGAGACAGATCCCAAGGGCTGATTCCTTCCAAATGGTAACCCGACTACCTATCCATAATCTGGAAAATCGCCGGAATCGCCCCCAAGCAATAGCGCTTGGGGTTTTTTGTTGCTAGAATACCCGGCGATGAAAAGTCATATTCATAATACTAAATACTTTAAAACAGCTAGAAAATCTTTGAGAAGCAATATGACACAAGAGGAGACTATTTTATGGAGCGTCTTAAAAAATAATAAATGGGGGTATAAATTTAGAAGACAGCATAGTATAGGTAATTTTATCGCCGACTTCTTTTGCCCAACAAAGAGATTTATAATCGAACTCGATGGTAGCCAACATTTAGACAATTTGGAATACGATAAAGAAAGAACAGAATATTTTGAAAATCTAGGGATTAAGGTAATTAGATTTTGGAATAGGGAAGTGAGAGATAATTTATATGGTGTTATGCTAAAAATAGAAAACGAAATTCATACCACCCCGTCATCAGAATGACACCCCTCCTCGTTTGAGGAGGGGAAAACAGAGTAACGATTTTGAGTTCGGTTTTCCCCGCCTTAGTCAAGGCGGGGTGGTGAGTCTGCGAACCGGGGCGGTTGTGCCCGAGGCGGTTAAATCAACTTATTCTTACTCTTCAACCCCAAATGCATCTTCGCTCTGTCAGTAATCACACGGCCTCTTGAGGTCCTTTCGATGAAACCAAGTTGAAGTAAGTAAGGCTCGTAAACATCTTCGATGGTGGCTTGCTCCTCGGATAGAGCAGCGGCAAGGGTGTTGAGGCCGACTGGGCCGCCGTTAAACTTTTCTTCAATGACAGTAAGCAAGGCGCGGTCGGTAGCGTTTAGCCCTACCTCGTCAATTCCGAGCATGTTCAGGGCCTCCATTACGGTTTCCTTGGTTAAAGCACTTTTGCGCACTTGAGCCAAATCACGGCTTCTTTTCAAAAGATAATTTGCAGTTCTGGGGGTAAACCTGCTTCGTTTTGCTATTTCTGCCTTCGCCGAATCATCAATTTTGACCCCTAAAATCTTAGCCGAGCGCTCGATGATCTTTTCAATCTCCTCATTCGTATAAAATTCTAGCTTAAACACCCCGCCCGAGAAGCGCGAACGCAAAGGAGCGCTCAATAACGCAATTCGAGTCGTCGCTGCAATCAGAGTGAATTGTGGTAGGTCGAGCTGGATCGTTCGCGCGGACGGACCCTTGCCAATGATAATATCGAGGGAGCCACTTTCCATGGCCGGATACAAAACTTCTTCGATCGCTTTATTCAGGCGGTGAATCTCGTCGATAAATAAAATATCGCCCGGTGACAGGTTTGTCAAAATTGAAGCGAGATCGCCGACTTTTTCAATTGCCGGACCAGAGGTCGCTTTGAGCTGAGCGCGAGTTTCGTGGGCAATCAAATGGGCGAGAGTGGTCTTGCCAAGACCTGGCGGACCGTAAAAAAGTAGATGCTCGGGTGGGTGTTTTCGCTCAGCAGCGGCGGTCAGTAAAATATGCAAGTTATCTTTGATGTTTTTCTGGCCGATATAGTCATTCCAAGAGGTCGGGCGCAGGGTTTGATCTAAAAAGTTAACATCACCCTTTTCAGGGCTAATTTGCTCGCTATCTTGGGAATTAATAAGGGGAAGTGGTTTTTTGCTTGACATATTTTTTGTTTTATGCTAAGCTTGTACTAGAAGCCTGTTATGTATCTGGGGCTTTTTTGTTTGCTTCCAGAGTATAAATGTCTAAGCAATTATATCGTTTGCGCGGTTTACGAATTTTTCTAGAAGGACGGCTTGGTTCACATCTTCGGATGCTTTGCGAAACCTATCCTTTGAGGACTATTTAACTTTTAGTATCTAATATTGAAAGTATTGCTTAGACATTTATCTTCTGGAAACCTGCCCGCCCTAGCGGGGAACTTCCTTTTTTAATCCTATTCCTCTTCTGTTTCAATGTCAATAACTCTGCCTAATTCGGCAATAGAACTGACACCTTTCAATACCCGCAGAATTCCATCCTGCTTCATATCCAAAAGATTTTGCGAAGCCGCGGCCGCACGAATATCACGGTCTGACGGATTTCCGACAATAGTTTCTTCAATTTCTTTTTTCATCAAGATAATTTCGGTGATAGCAATACGTCCTTTGTAGCCAGTTTTGTGGCACTTGTCACAACCGACAGCGTCCCAGACTTTCTCGGTTTGTAGACCTTCGACGTAAGTTTTATCGTTGATTGAAGCCACGGTTCGGTCGACCAGGGCCTTTTCCTTTAAGGTTGGGTCTCTCTGTATTTTACAGTCTGGGCACAATTTTCGCACCAGTCTTTGAGCCATCGCGACGTTTACGGCCGAAGAAATAATTTTTGGATTTACGCCAAGGTCAATCAAGCGGGGGAAAGCACCGGCGGCGGTGTTTGTGTGTAAAGTTGAAAATACCAAGTGACCAGTCAGCGCGGAGTTAATCGCGATTGAGGCGGTTTCGCTGTCTCGAATTTCTCCCACCATGATTACATCTGGGTCCTGGCGCAAAGCGGAACGTAAACCGGACAAGAAAGTATATTCTTTTTCTTCTTCTACTTGAGTTTGCACAATTCCGGGCAAGTGATATTCGATTGGGTCTTCAATCGTAATAATTTTAATATCTGGTGAGTGAATCTTTTTCATGAAGGCATAAAGGGTCGTCGTCTTACCGGAACCGGTCGGACCAGTAATCAAAAGCATACCGTTTGGTCTTTTTATCTGCTCAAGTAAGGTCGCCAAAGTTCTTTCCTGAATACCCAAATCTTCAAGTGGCACGGCAATCGACTTTGGATTCAAAAGTCTCATTACGATTGATTCATTATAAGCGCCAGGCAAGATTGACGAGCGAATTTCAATATCATTGTCTAAAATTTTCACGCTAAAACGGCCGTCTTGAGCCGCATTTTTGATGTTGAGCTTCATTCCTGACAGTAATTTGATTCGGGAAAGTAAAAGCTCATAAGTTTCCGGGTCGAAAGTATAGACATTTATGAGCACACCATCAAGACGGAAACGAATGTTCACTTCCTTTTCTTCTGGCTCGACGTGCACATCGGAAGCCGATAGAGCAAGAGCGCCGGCGATCATCGCTTCCATCATCTTGGAAATCTTATAGGCTTTTTTCAAAACCAAGATTTCTTTGATAATTACTGAGACGTCTTCAATCTTTTTAATCTTGGCCATGAACTCGGTGACTTGAACCGTTGAAATATCAAAAGTTCCGGCCGTGCTGTTCACGGCGAAAGATAAATCCTTGTAGCGATCCCAAGCTTTTTCTAGGCTAGCATTTGTCGCCATGCTTATTTGTAGTTTGTAACCCTCTTCCTCCAGCTTTTTTAGAATAATAGTTGCTTTGTCATTTTTGGGAGAAAAAAGAGCAACTTGAACCTTCTTTCCGACCTTATCAAAGGCGGCGATTTTGGCTTCGCGGGCCACTTCTTCGGGAATAAGGCGAAGAGCATCGGTATTTATAGGAATAGGCTTGAGGTCAACAAAGTTTAATCCATATTTAGTAGAAAGAATGCGCACGACGTCTTCTTCCTCACGTTTTTTCAGTTCCTCTAGGCGCTTTTCTTGTTTTTCTTCGTTATCAAAGTCGGTCATATGTAAAACATAATAGCATATAACCGCTTGACTGTTAATTTACGCGGGTGTCTAATGGTAGCAGTTAACGGAAAGGAGACGGCGATGAGAATGCTCTTTATGATGTTAGTCGGCGCGGCGCTTCTGGAAACGGCGTGTGTTAACCAGCAGAGGCAGAATGCCTTTGGCTTCAACGACGAGAACTGGAACAAGCCGAAGCTCTGGCAGACACCTCCGGGGCCGCCACTGGTCGGTCAACTGCCAGATCCGCCCACGAGGCCAAACGAGCCGGTCTCCGTGAGATAAACGGAGGGTGGCACGAGACAAGCGCGTTTTGGGATAATACCCTGGCGCGCTTGACTTTTGCCTATTTTGGGTGTATAATTCTAAGATTCCCTTAACAATCAAGAAAGGAGGGGAATATGAATAAGATCTTTATCAAGATGATGTTGGTGTTGGTCACGGTGGTTCTGTCTGGCGGTTGTGCCACTAACCAGGGTTCGTTCCAGATTATCAAGTCCTGGAAGGAACTTGGCCCTACTTACTTGTGGGGGCGGAACGACCTTCCGTTTCCCACCCAAGAGGTATGGCATGACGGGCCGGGATTCCACGACCATTTCAATACCGCAGATAACGACTCGTGGAAACACGATCGGGACTGCGAGAAAAATGAGCGTGCTAAGCCGACCGGCGTGAACATTGTCCAGCAGGGCAATGGAAACCTGGTGAAGATGGACAACAGTACCACCATCATCAACAACAATACCACCATCATCAACCGTCCTCAGAGAAAGAAAGGCAACTGAGGTCTGTCTGTCGAGCGCGCACTGGGTTCTATTCCCGGGCGCGCTCTTCTAATTTTGTGCTAGAATAGGGATATGAAAATTATAAGCAAAAGCTTGGCCGAGACTGACAAGGTGGCGCGCGATTTTTTAAAGGAACTGCAAGATTTTAAAAAGACTAATCAAAATGCCGGTGGGGCAGTCGTCGTTGGACTTTTTGGGGAGCTTGGTTCAGGTAAGACAACTTTTTCTCAGGCACTGGGACGACATTTGCGAATTAATGAATTTATGACCAGCCCGACTTTCGTCATTGAAAAGATTTACAAACTCGATGGTAAAAATGATTTTACCAATTTAATTCATATTGATGCTTATCGCCTAGAAAAAGGCCGCGAGCTTGAAGTTTTGGGTTTCAAAGAATTATTAAAGGACCCACAAAATTTGATTTTGATCGAATGGCCAGAGCGCGTGGCGGATATTTTGCCTGATAATATGGTAAAGATCTATTTTAAATTTATTTCCGAGAATGAAAGAGAAATCGAAAAATAGTCTATATGTTTTACTCGACGTTCACGCGATAATTCATCGAGCCTATCACGCTCTGCCGGATTTTGCGACGAGCAAGGGCGAACCGACTGGCGCGCTGTATGGTCTCTCGACCATGCTTCTAAAAATCATTACCGATATCAAACCGGACTATATTTTGGCTTGTTACGATTTACCCAAGCCTACTTATCGCCACGAAGCTTACAAAGATTACAAAGCCGGCCGAGCTAAGACTGATGATGCCCTAGTCGAGCAGTTGAAAAAGTCACGCGATATTTTTGAAGCTTTAAATATTCCGATTTTTGCTAAGGAAGGTTTTGAAGCCGATGATATGATCGGTACACTTTCTCGAATTATTGCCGAAGATAAAAATAATGAAGTCGTGATTGCCTCTGGGGACATGGATACTCTGCAGTTGGTTGTGGGTGATAAGGTCCGTGTTTATACTCTGAAAAAAGGTATTAAAGACACTATCATTTACAATGAAAAAGCGGTACTGGAGCGTTTTGGCTTTGCGCCGACCTTACTGCCAGATTACAAAGGTCTACGTGGCGACCCATCGGACAATATTATCGGCATTAAAGGGATTGGTGAAAAAACCGCCAGTATTTTAATTCAAAACTTCGGGACAATTGAAAGTATTTATAAAAAGTTAAAAGCCAAAGGTGGTGAGGAGGCTTTCAAAAAAGCGGGAATCACCGAGCGTATCATTGGTCTTTTGAAAGAAGGTGAAGAAGAAGCTCAATTCTCTAAAATGCTCGGTACAATCCGTAAAGATGCGCCGATCGAACTTTCGACACCGGAGAAAAAATGGAAAGAGGGTGTCAGTTTCGAGAAGATAAATAAAGTTTGGCTGGATTTGGAATTTAGAACTCTTGGTGCCAGATTGAAAGAGGTTCTTGCTGGAAAAGTTGTTGCCGCGGAAAGCAAGAAAGTGGAAAAGACTGAGGGTGTTGATAATAAAGAAACCCTTTTCGATACCACTTCGCCCGAGGACAAAAAACTTATTAAAGAGGCGAGTATCTTGCTCTGGATTTTGAATTCTAATTTAACAACGCCGGAGCTGTCCGATATTTTAGGTTTTTCTGGTAAGGATAATATTAAAGAGGCACATGAGACCCTGCTGAAAGAGGTTCAGGAGAAGAAACTGGATAGTGTGTACGAAAAAATCGAGAAGCCGCTAATTGCTATTGTCGATAAAATGCATGAACGAGGAATTGTCGTCGATAAAGAATTTTTGCAAAAACTTTCAATCACTCATCATAAGGAGCTGTCATCGCTTGAGAAACAGATTTGGAAGATTGCAGGTGAAGAGTTCAATATCAATTCACCAAAGCAGATGGGGGAAGTCTTGTTCGTAAAGATGGGGTTGAAGGCTAAAAATCAAAAGAAAACGGCTGGCGGCAAAGTTTCCACGAAAGAGTCAGAGCTAGAAAAACTACGAGAACTTAGCCCGATTATTCCGCTTATTTTGGAATACCGCGAGTTGCAAAAAATGCTTTCGACTTATATTGATAATATTCCAAACATGGTCACGGCTGATGGGCGACTACACGCTAGATTCTTACAAGCGGGCACTACGACAGGTAGAATGTCAGCCGCTGATCCCAATTTACAGAATATTCCAAACCGCACGACACTCGGTCGTGAAATCCGTCAGGCCTTTCGGGCCAGCGTCGGGTACAAATTAGTCGCTTTTGATTATTCGCAGGTGGAGCTCCGCATCGCTGCGTTTCTGTCTGGCGACAAAAAGCTGATCGATATTTTTAAAAAGGGCGAAGACGTCCACACCGCTGTTGCGGCCGAAGTGTTTGGTGTGCCAGTCGATAAAGTAGACAAAGAAATGCGTCGTCGCGCCAAGATAATTAACTTCGGCATCATGTACGGTATGGGTGTGTCGGCTCTGAAAGTAAATCTTGGCACCGATCGAGCCGAAGCGCAGAAATTTTACGACGATTATTTTGAAAAGTTTAATGGCCTAGCCAAATATCTTGATCAAGTAAAAGCCGATGCCTTGCGCCTTGGTTACACTGAGACTTTTTTTGGTCGTCGTCGCTACTTTGAGGGTTTGAAATCTAAACTGCCTTTTATGCGCGCCATGGCTGAGCGCATGGCCATCAATGCACCGATTCAAGGAACTGAAGCCGATATTGTAAAGTTGGCCATGTCTAAAGTTGATGAGATCTTATCAGAAGGGGCCTATCTTTTATTGCAGGTGCACGACGAATTGGTTTATGAAATCAAAGTAGACTTAATAAAAGAGCTGGCGCCAAAAATTAAAAAAATATTGGAAAGCATTATTGACCCCAAGGAAACTAAGGGCATAACCTGTACTGTCGACATTAAAGTCGGGGACAATTGGGGCGAGATGAATACCCGTCCGACCGGGTCATCCGGGCGGGAAGTTTAATAATACGCTATAATTCGAAGTATGTTTTTCTTGTTTCACGGAGACGATGCCCTAAAGGCGCGAAGCGCAGCGCAGAAGACTGTGGTGGCAGCTAAAAAGAAGCATGCTGATGCAGCGTTTTTTAAATTAAACAGTGAAAACTTTTCTGTCGATAAGCTTGATGAACTGATCGCCAGTCAGGGCCTATTCTTTTCAAAATTTCTCGTCTTTGCTGATCATGTCTGTGACGACACGGACATGTCTGAGTTGCTAGTCAAAAAACTTAAAGATATTAAAGAATCGCCAAACTTTTTTGTTTTTCTTGAGGGTAAACTTAATAAAAAGGAATTAGAAAAGTTTGAAAAACACGCAGAGAAAGTCGAGGAGTTTCTAAAGTTAGAAAGAAAACTGACCAAAAAAGAAGCACTAGCGGCTAAGGGGGAGAAAATAGATTTTTTCGAATTTGCGAATACCTTAGGTGATAAAAATAAAAAGTTACTTTGGACTTTGTACCAAGATGCTTTAGCTGAAAGTGTAAATTCGGAGGAAGTGCACGCGATGTTCTTTTGGCAGGTGAAATCAATGCTCGCGGCCATAAAATCGGCCAATGCCACTGATGCGGGGCTTAATCCTTACGTTTTTACCAAGTCGAAAGCATACGCTAAAAATTACAGCGAAGAAAAACTAAAGAAGATGTCTTCGACTCTTTTTGATATATACCACAAGGCTCATCGAGGGGAGATTGATTTTGCCGTGGCCCTTGAGAGATTTATTTTGGAAATCTGATATAATCAAAGGGCTATGCATTTTATTAAAAAGTATGCTCTGTATCTGATTTTTATTATCTCGTTACTCGCCACCCTCGGTAGCTTTTACTTTAGTGAAATACTAGGCTGGCAAGCCTGCTCTCTTTGTTGGTATCAGCGAATCTTGATGATCCCACTTGTCTTCATTTTGATCATCGGCATCTTGTTTAAAGATACGAAGTGCTATCGCTATGTCTTACCCCTATCCATTCTCGGCACGCTCGTTGCTTTATTCCACAACCTGCTTTATTGGAAAGTCATACCCGAGACTGCTGTGCCATGCCTAAACGGTGTTTCTTGTACCGCCAAGTATTTGCAAATCTCAGGTTTTATTACAATACCTCTTCTGTCCCTTTTCGCTTTTGCTTTGATTACGGTTTTAGTGTTAATGTATAAAAAGTATGAAAATAAATAATGAAGTAAAAATGATTGTCGGTATTGTGGTCGTCTGTATTTTATTGATTGGAGCGTTTATTAAATTCGCTCCAAGTGGCGACAGCACACCCGCTCGAGATTTATCGTTACTCGTACATGAGGATAGTAATATGACCGGAAAAATTGGGGCCAAGGTCACTCTAGTTGAATTTGCGGATTATCAATGCCCAGCTTGCGCCAGTCTTGACCCAGTAATAAAAGCGGCATTGGCACCTTATCTGACTAATCCCGATTTCAATTACGTGTATCGCAATTTCCCATTATCGCAACATGGAAACGCAGTAATATCTGCTGAAGCCGCCAACGCTGCTGGGGCACAGGGCAAATTTTGGGAAATGCATGCTCTGCTCTACAAAAATCAAACCCAATGGGCGGAATCTACTAGCCCGATCGACTTGTTTGTCGGCTATGCTCGAGAACTTAGTCTTGACACGGTAAAGTTTAAGGCGGATCTTGATCAGCACAAGTTTTTGGCCTTTGTTCAGGCGGATTTGAAGGATGCTGAAGATTTAGTTTTGACCCATACCCCGACCTTCTTTTTAAATGGCATCGAAATTACCGAACTAGCCAAGCTGAAAGAACAAATTGACTCGGCTCTCGCGAAATAAAAAGTTTCTGGTATAATATCTAGTATGATATTTAATCAACGTCCTGTCGGTTTCTCACTACTAGTCTTGGCTATCTTAGTTGGCCTCTTTTCGGTGGGTTACAAGCTGGTCTATTACATCTCTTACCCACAATTCAACGGCTTACTTCAAACTTTCAGTAGCTTGTGGATTTCTTTGGTCATCTTGGCCTTGGCAGTTTACTTTGGCCAATTCAGTACGATCAAAGATTACAAAATCAAAAGCTTTTTAATTACTTTCGTTTTTGCCGTTTTTATCGGTGTCGTCTGGAAGCTTATCGAAAACTTCTATCAGCTCACGGACGTTGCTTCACCAGATTACAGCTTCAATACCGCGATTGATCTTATTACCAATGCTCTTGGTGGTAC
>CAIJXO010000020.1 GCA_903824735.1 uncultured bacterium
AGAGCCGTAGTATTATCTGTCTTACTATCTTCAATAATCAAACGAACTTTTTTGCCATTAATTCCCCCTTTTGAATTAAGTTCGTCTGCCGCAATCTGAACACCACTGACGACCTGTTCACCAAAATAGGCCCCAGGACCGGTTAAGGTTGCAATAACCCCGATCTTTATCTCCTGAGTAGCTGCCGGTCTGTTCAGACTACCAATAAGAATTATAATTAAGACAATTACAGCTAAGATTAAAATCTTTCCTCTGTTTTTCATACCTGAACTATCTATAATGATAGCACAAAGTGACTTAAAAGTCAAGCTCTATTTCTTCCCAAAAATACCGTGTGGTCTAAAGAGTAAAAAGATAATTAGAAGTCCAAAAGCAATCGCATCTTTCCATTCCCCCGAGATTTTCCAAATACCAAAGTTCTCAACAAAGCCCAGCAAGAATGCTCCGAGCACTCCCCCATAGACATTACCGATACCACCGATAATCGAAGCGATAACACCTTTCAAAAGTAAGCTCATGCCCATGGTCGGCTCGAGACCAGTATCATAACCGCTTAGAATTCCCGCAAGACCAGCGATCGCGGAACCGACAAAGAAAACAATACCGACGACAAAATTTGTGTTGATACCAACCATCTTGGAAACTTCTTCATCATCGCTGATAGCTTTAACTGACTTGCCGAAGAAAGTAAAACGTAAGGTCATAGCCAAAGCGAGCATCACGATAATAACCGAGAGCAACATGATGAGCTGAATTTCGGTAATGACGCCGCCAAAAATATTAAAAGTTCTATTTGTGCTATCAATCTGCCCGAGAGTTTGGAACTGGCTGGTGAACAAGATAGCGACAATGGCCTGCAAGGCTGTCAGAACACCGAGTGAAGCGACCAGAAGCACCATGTGTGAGCTCTTGCGGGCTCGTAGGGGTCGATAGATAAAGATTTCTGATAGGTAGCCGATAAGACCCGCGACAATCAAGCCGATGATAATAGAAAGTATGGCTGGCCAGTGAAGAAGTTTGGTCAAAAAATATACCGTGTAGCCTCCAGCGACCGCAATCGCACCGTGAGCGAGGTTAAAGAAGCGGGTAGCGCCGTAGATCAAGTTGAAGCCAAGCGCGACCAGGGCATAAAGCGATCCGGCAATGATACTATTTACGATTAATTGTGGAATGATGTCCATTTTTTATACTTTAGGTTGATAATTATCGGCTATTTTCCAAACTCCTTTTTCCCTGAAAGCGGGAATACTTTGGCGTCTGGCATAATTCGTCACAGCAGAGGCAGATAGATTATTATTCTTTATGTATTCTGCCAACGTAACAATCTTATCATTTTTAAGATAAGTTATCCTCTTGTTTAACGATTCTATTAATGCAAGTGAGATAACTTTTTCTATCGTTTTAGTATTTTTTCTATCACGATAGTCGGTAAAAGACTTATAATAATCCCTTTTTTCTTTATCACGGACGATAATCATAGGAAAACCGAGACGTAAAAGCTGGTAACAGACTAATACTCTACCAATGCGACCGTTACCATCACAAAAAGGGTGTACGGTCTCAAAATCTAAATGAAATTTAGCAATCTTATCTAAAAAGTATGAGGTGCTGTCGCTCGAGTAACCCAAAAGCAAAGATGCCATCAACCCCTCAACCAGTTCCGGTGCTGGTGCCACACGAGTACCAACCCTAACATACTCCCCTTTCTTCCTAAAGCGTCCAGCGATATCATCATTGATTCCGTTAAGTAAAATTTTATGGAAAAGCAACACAGATTCCCGGTCCACTTCTTTCTCTTTTGCTTTTTCTTTAATGTAAGAAATGACTCGAGCTAGATTTTTTGCCTCGAATATTTCTCTTACAGACACTTCACGAGAGACCTCCATATCTAAAAGGATTCTCTCTGTTTCCTTTAATGTTAAAGTAGAATTTTCAATTGCGTTTGAGTTGTACACACTTTCCGGCACATCAGCCTCGTCAATTAAATCGAGTAAAGATTCCTTCCCGATCTTTATTTGGTCGAATTGGTTCTTTAACTCCTGGATTCTCCTTTTAAGCAAGTTTGATATGGCCATGTAGTAAGTCTAGCATATTAACCAAAAAAATGCAAGTTTTGGTGAATTTAGGCTGTTTTTTAGCTCAATTCACCAAAAATGGCCCCATAATCGTGAAAATCGCGAAATAAATAGGGTTTTTCACGTTTATCAAACTATTTTTATGTGCCCTCGGTAGGAATCGAACCTACATCAAAGCCTTAGAAGAGCTCTGCTTTATCCATTAAGCTACGAAGGCATGTTACTTACGACCCTGAGAATATAACAGCTTTAGAGCGATGGGTCAATCGGTCTTATCTTACTTGCCTTGCCGTTTTCAAAGTTTGTCTGCCTTGTCTCGAGTAGGGTCGTTGTGGTGTGAAGTCTTTTTGGATCAATCGTACGGGTCGAAACATCGACTGGTGGGACTTCAATCGCTAAGTAGCCACCGCCAATGTGATCGCTCAAATATATTTTCCAAGCAAAAGCTGATAGAACAAGAAGTCCAATACCAAAAAGGACAATTATTATCCTCCAATCACGTTCTGGTTTAGCTTTTTTAAAAATAGTTTTTTTCATTTTGATATAAGTTAGCGCTTAAGCTTTACTACAGAAAAATCAATGTCCGCCGACCAGCTTTTACTCTGATTCTTTCCCCCCTCAAATCCCGCATTAGCGTCGAAAGTCACGCCGGTCACCATAGCGACCTTAGATAGATTCTCCATCTTCCCTAGGAAGCCGTAAACATTGTCCCACTTACCAATGACATTTACTTTAAACTTAATAAGTGACACCACCTCCGATGAGGCCATCTCAGGAACCGGCTCGTAGCCGACAGATTTGATTACTAAAGTAACGGAGTATGATTTGGCAAGTAGTTCAAGCGAGCGAATGAACTCGGCGGTATTTATATCACCGACACCGACAAAGGACTGTTCAAGCTTGATCCTCTCAGTTTTGGTGCTGGTAACTAAATCCTGAAGAATAAAGTTTCTTTCGCGTTCCTGAGAAGAAATGGTCAACTGTTTTACTTTATCATTGATGCCAATTATTTTATTCAAAAGTAGATTCGTGAAAATCACATCCAAGACGACAACGCCGATAAAGACGAGGGCGGACAAAATCAATATTTTTTTAGAATAGCTTAATTTCATAAATTGATTTTTAGATTAACGGTAAAGGTAATATTGGCATCTTTGGCCAAATCAGAAATTGGCGATTCGACTGACACAAAGCCCCCCTTAGCCTTAAGATCCTCGACGAAAGTAACCAATCCGTCACGATTCTTGGCAATACCGTTTACTAAAATCTGCCCCTGCCCAGCCTTAATTAGGCCAAAATTGAGCCTGGTTATCTTAATATTGGCATTCTTGAAACTAATCACTTTAGCCAAATTCACTGACGGCGCAAGGGTATTTTTGCCATACAAATCTACGGCTTTCAACTCATCAAGAGTTTTGGTCACCACCCAAGTCGCACTTTCATTAGTATTTTCTTTATTTTCAATATTGATTGCCGATTTAAACTGTTCAGATACCACCAGGTCATTCTTTTTAACCGAGATGTAGTAAGGAATTACATAGGCTAGAAATATCACGCCGAGTAAAGCAATGATCAGCAAAACCATCGCACTCAAACGAATTTGATATTCGAGGCGAAGACTTTTATGCTGTTTTTCGGTGATTAAATTGGCCATAGATATTAGTATAAGCTCAAGCCGCTGACGACCGCATAATTCAATGATTCAGCCTGGCTAAGTTCTGGAATATAGTCATCGAAAGAAAAATGGTTGGTCCAAACATTGGCAACTTCGACTGGTAAGTTTAAGTTTGAAGACAGGTAGCGGGTCAAGCCGACAATCATGGCGTCCTGGCCACAGACAATCACTCTATCTGCCCCACTTACCACCTCTGCTTTATCATTACAATAAGAAATGAACTTGTAGACTTCATCTTTAATCGCTGAGACGGTATTTATAATCTGAGAAAACAAGTCGGCGCTCTCAGAACTATCGTGATACAGTTTCTCGGCCTTAATCTTAACCGCTTCTTCCAGTGAAACTTTGCAATATTTAGCGATTTGTTCGGTAAAAGTCGAGCTACCAAAATTGACCGACGAAGTCTGATAGACTGCGCCGTTAACTACCCACGACAAGATGACATTCGCTTCGCGAATATTGATGATAACCAAGACTTGTTCATTGCCGGATCGAACGACCGATTTGGCAACGCTGTTTGATTCCGGACCAAACAGAGCCGGTATCAAGCCCGCAGCCTGAAAGATAGACTGTAAATCTTCAACCGCCTTAAGTGGCGCCGCCGAAACCACCACATCCAGACCTGAACTACGTTTTCTCGCTGGCATAATATCATAATCAAAGACTGCCTCCTTTGAAGAAAGAGGGATATTCTCTTCCAGCTTGAAATCAAGTACGTCTCGAACTTCTTCTGGCTTTAAATCTGGTAAATGAGTCTTAAAAATATATGTTTTCTCTTCGGGTACAGAAAAGCGAACGAAGGTCGCATTAGTTCTTCTTTTGATTTCGAACAAGGCTTTAATCACCGGTTCCCTTCTGACAATTTCTCCATGCACAACATCCCCAGGAGCAAGAGGGATAAAGCCAATTTTATCAGGTAGTAATCCCCGACTAGTAGATTTGGTAGTCAGAAAACAAACACCGGTCTGCAATATCTCAACAGACACAGCAGACATTTCTAAAAACCGTGGTGGTGCAAATAATTTTGAATAAAAGGCTTTATGGGACATAGTTTTCTCCCATTATTATAGCATCTATACAGATTTCTTTCTATTTCTGTGCCATTCAAGCACTCCGGGCAAAACGGATACGAGCACTACGACTAAAACTATTGGCAGAAGGTATTTCTCCACTCCAGGTATATAGCGTCCGAGATAATATCCAGCGAGAATGATAATCATTGGCCACAAAATACCGCCGACAATGTTCCACATGGAAAAACGGCGGAAATTCATTTCCCCAATACCAGCAAAGATAGGAGCAAAGGTACGAATCACGGGGACAAAACGAGACAGGACGACTGTCTTATTTCCATATTTATCAAAAAAACGTCTAGTGTCATCTAAATGTTTCCGGCGAAATAATAAAGAATCGGCTTTTTCAAAAAGCTTGTGCCCTGCAGTTCGCCCAAACCAATAACCAATATACCCAGCAAGCACAGCGGCAATAATACAGCCAATCAAAAGCGTCGGTAAATCAAACATGCCTCGAGAAGCGACAAAGCCAGCGGCAAATAAAAGTGAATCACCGGGGAGAAAGAAGCCGAAAAAGAAACCAGATTCGACAAAAATAATCGCGATGACCCCAAAGAGGCCAGCGACTTTTATTAAATACATGATGTCGAAAAGGTGGACCATAGATTATTTGGCGGTCGTACCACTGGCAATCGCGTCGTTAACTTCAAAAAGTGAGAAAGGATCTTCGTTACCACCTACCGCGAGAATCATCCCATTACTCTCAAGCCCCATCAAAGGTTTTGGCTCTAGGTTTGTCACAAAGGCACATTTTTTGCCAACAAGAACAGTGATATCGGGGAAATAGCGTGCAATGCCGGAAACGATCTGCCTTGGGGCAGGTTCAGCAAAATCAACTGACAGTTTCAATAACTTCTCAGACTTCTCGATTTTTTCAACAGTTAAAATCTTACCGATCTTAATTTCAACATTCTTAAAGTCATTATAAGTAATCATATTATTTTTTATTTTTATCGAGATAGCTTTGTAAAATGATGGCCGCCGCTGAGGCATCAAGCATATCATTTTGACCAGTGATCTGACTAGCTTGGACCGAGGTCATAAATTCTGGTTCGTAAATCACTTTTGTGCCTACCGCTTCAAGTTGCTTACGAAAGCCTTCGATTTTCCACATGATTTCGTTAATCTTGCCGTGATAATCGCGCGATTCACCCATAATTACTGTCGCGATATTATTCTGGATACATAGATCCATTATGTTTCTCAACAAGTCAGAATCATTAGCCAGAACTACTTTTGGGAAAGCAATCTTCCCTTCCTCATCTGACATGGCGATACCCACTCGTTTTTGTCCGAAATCAATTCCTAAGTAGCGCATTATTATCTTGTATTAGAGAGCGTCAATTGCTTCACCGGCCAAGTCACGAGCTTCGTCAGCTAAATCTTCTGCTTCGTCATAATCTTCATCGTCAAAAGCGTCACGAGCATCGTCGAGAGCGTCACGAGCATCGTCAAGCAGATCCTCTGCATCGCCTACATCGTCGCCGTCATCGTCAGCTTCAGTAATATCGTCTTGGGCATCGTCAATTGCCTCTTCCGCGTCATCAATAGCGTCCTCGACTCTATCTTTTTCATCATTTTCACCAATCGCATCCACGGCATCATCAGCTAAATCAGAAGCTTCGTCAGCCAATTCCTCAGCTAAATCATAATCTTCATCGTCAAATGCATCTTTCGCTTCCTCAAGCTTATTCTTGGCATCTTCCAAAATATCCTCGGCTTCAGCTACATCCTCATCATTATCATCAGCATCCTCTATTTCCGCTTCAGCGCTATCAATGTCATCCTCGGCGTCATCTATTGCCTGATCGACTTCATCTTCGTCCGACTCACCACCAGCATCTTCAAAGGCATCCTCCGCGTTCTTAAACGAAGCTTTTGCTGAATCTAAAGCCTCGACAAAGTCATTATCAAAAAAGGCTTGCACCGCATCAAATAAATCCTCCTTTGCATCCTCGATATTACTCTCAGCAGAAGCAGTATCGCCTTCACTGTCGTCAATCTGATCCTCAGCATTATCGATCATCTCCAAAGCGTTTTGAATCTCGTCAATCACATCTTGCTTCTCAGCTGTATTGACAGTACCACCGCTCTTCACTTGCGACCTTAAAGAAGCGACTTCGTTGTTAAGCTTGGTAATAGTAGTGATGAGACCTATTACATCAGTATTCTGACTTACGGAAGCGGGTGAGGTTGTAGGAGAAGTAATACCGTTTACAAGCAGATTATATTTTGCACGTGATCCAGCACCAAAATAACCAATGGCCGGCGTAAGACCATTCGCCGCTTGCCACTTACTTACGGCCACACGAGTTAGATCACGAAAAAGACTAGTCTCACTTTCAGGAGAACCGACGCCGGTTTCAGCAATTTTAAAACCGTTGGTATTTAAATACTTTTGCAAACAGCGGACATCTTCACCGGTTGAGCCAAGCTCAAGGTCACGAGTAAAATTACAGTTGGTGGCTGCACTTGCATCAAAAGCGATAATCGAGAGTGCGAGAACAAAAAGAAATGTAAATATTTTTTTCATATTAAATTAAATTAGCTACTAACTCCTCCTATTATCGCACAAAATGCAATATTAGAAAAGAAATAGACAAAAGAAGAGACCCCGCGCCAAACGGTGGACGCGGGGTCCTTCCATTTGTTCGCGAGGCCTCAGATGAGGCTCAGTTCCCCCCGGCGATCGATGATGACCGCCTGTCCGTGGTGTACGGTCGGGATATGGGAACTGATACTGCAGAACTGCAACGGCATATACCGCCGCAGGAATAGGTTCGCAAAATCCGTCGAGAGGACGACGGCAAGGTTGCGCACCCGCTGGTGATAGTCGCGGACGACTCGAATTGTATGCCGCGCCGCGCAGCCGTAGCTCGTGCTGCACAGTAACGGTTCCATACAGAAGTTCACACGCAGTTCGCGTGACACGATTGCGGCGCCCGCGGTCGCCATAGGCGAAGTTGGCGCCAGGATCAATGACGCTCTGGGCGTCGCGGGCACATACTCGCGGAAACGCTCCGCCAGGCTCACCACCATTTGCTCCTCTCCCGGCGGCAGACAGCGCACACCTTCCACCAGGTCAAGACACAAGATAACTAATCTGTTCACGATATCTCCTGCAACTATTTCTGCTTTTCTTTCGTCCCTCACCAAGTGTGAAAATTCTTGTTTGAAATGCAACTCATGTATAAGATAAATATATGAGAAAAACATTTAAGCATTTGGACTTTCACGCTCGAGACCGCCTTGAGGGTTTGTGGCGTGCTGGACATAGACAGACAGAGATTGCCAAGATA